>DAOWHR010000198.1 GCA_030641315.1 Anaerohalosphaeraceae bacterium
CAGGTTAATAACAAGAATGAAAGCAGCTTCCTGGGCTTTGATCTACCCACCCAGGTGCTTCTGGCGCTATTGCCAAGGGTTTACCTGCAACATAATCCGGAAAGATTGCTGGATATTGGTCTGGGTACTGGTACGACAGTGTGGTTTGCCCAAAAATGGGCCAGAGAAGTTGATTCAATTGAAATTAACCCAGATGTTTACACCGCAGTTTCACGGTTTTTTTTCCCTGAATTCAAAAATGCTGAAAACATTAACTTCATCTTTCAGGAAGCCAGGTTCTACCTGGCCACCACTGACAAAAAATACGATATTATTACCGTTGCACCTTCATACCCGACAGATGCCGTCACCGCATCGCTCTATACCAAAGAAGCATTCAAGGTTTACAGCCAGGCTCTAAGTGATGATGGCGTATTGGGTCTGCCGTTTACACTGACTTCGTGCAAACTGATGAGGTTCCAGTACCTGGTCAATGTGATTAGCCCGGTCCAGGTTCTGTATGCTAATGTATGGTTTGACTTTAACCGTGACGGCGACTGGGATGACAGTGCGACCTGTCCGATCGCCGTTGCTAACATCATCGCCGATGAGTGGGCGGTTCAGAATCAGACACTTGTCGGCTTGCCTCTCGGCCTTAACACTGTGACGAGTTTGTCGTTCAGGCCGTTCCAGCCTGCCGGAGTGAACGAAGAAGACCCGATCTGGATGAGGATCACTCTCAGTGAACAGCCATATACACCAACAGCAGCCGGTTCAGGATTGGTCGGCAGCGGCGGCAGCGGACCAGCTGGTGGGTATCGTTTCGGTGAGACAGAGGACTATATCTTCAAACCAAAGCGAACGTGCTACAGGAGTCCTGATCTTAACTGCGATAATTTTGTCGACACTTATGATCTTGCAATAATGGCGGCTAAATGGCTGCAAATAGTGCCATAGTAAGCTGCTGTCAAAGTTAGTTTTCTGATCAGGAACCGGTTGAATCGTCAGCCGGTTCCTTTTTTTTGGTACCAAATCGCTTAATCGAACGATTTTGTTGACAATATTACGGTTGCAGGCTAGTATCCTCTTTTCAAATTAATTATCGGCAGATGTGTAGATACGCAATTATTGCGGTAAATCAATCTTGGTTCAAAGGATAAAAGTGGGAAACAGAATAGTCACAAAAAAGCAGCTTTCGGAAAACGTATTTACATTAGAAGTTGAATCATCATTAATCGCGAAGGCGCGAAAGCCGGGGCAATTTGTAATTGTCGGGATTGACGCTGAAGCGGGCGAACGTATCCCGCTTACCATTGCAGGCGCCGATGCTGAAGCGGGTACTATAACACTTATCTTTCAGCGTGTCGGCAAAACGACCGCTCAGATGGCCGACCTGGAAGTGGGTCAGGAGATTGGCTATATTGTCGGTCCACTCGGAATGCCGACGCATATCGAAAAGCTTGGCACGGTAGTCTGTGTCGGGGGCGGTATCGGCAACGCACCGCTGCTGCCGATCGCAACGGCTATGAAGGCTGCTGGCAACAAGATCATCACGATACTCGGAGCCAGGACAAAAGAACTTATCATCCTGGAAGATGACTTCGCCAAAATCAGTGACGAACTGATCGTTGTTACCGATGATGGTTCTTATGGACGCAAAGGGCTTGTGACAGAACCACTCGAGGAAATCTGCGGCGGTGACGACAAGCCTGATCTTGCAGTGGTGATCGGTCCGGGTGTTATGATGAAATTCTGCTCACAGGTAACAAAAAAATATGACGTGCCAACGCAGGTTTCATTGAATACGATCATGGTTGACGGCACAGGTATGTGCGGTGGATGCAGGGTCGAGGTCGGCGGCGAAACGAAGTTCGTATGCGTTGACGGTCCGGAGTTTGACGGCCACAAGGTCGACTTTGACCAGATGCTGAGAAGATTAAGCGCATACAAATCGCAGGAACAAAAAGCGCATCAGGCATATCTTGATCATAAGTGCAGGATTGGCCTGAAAAGGAACAGCTAGGCATATACAATATTTATCACGCCGCAAAAACAATACGGGAGTTTATAAGTGACAGACAGTGAAAAACTATTGCAGGATCTGTTGGCAAAACAGCAGACAGAAAAGCTTAAACCAAAAGATAGATACGAAATACCATCGCAGCCGATGCCCGCACAGGATGGTGTTGTACGCAGAAACAATATTGAAGAAGTCGCCACAGGATATACCGAAACACAGGCAAGGCTCGAAGCGATGCGGTGTTTGCAGTGCAAAAACGCCCCGTGTGTCGCAGGGTGTCCGGTCAAGATACGCATAAAAGATTTCGTTACTGAGATCGCCGACGGCAACTACGGCGAGGCGCTTGCGATCATTAAAGAGAATTCGCTGCTGCCAGCTGTTTGCGGCAGGGTGTGTCCGCAGGAAGTACAGTGTCAGGAAAAATGCACCGTCGGCAAAAAATTCAAAGACGTCGATCAGGCGGTCGCTATAGGCAGGCTTGAAAGGTTCGTTGCCGATTGGGATAAAAACGAGGGTTCGATACCGGATGTCGCTACGGAAACAGGTAAAAAGGTTGCGATCATAGGTTCAGGGCCTGGGGGGATTGTTGTTGCCGCGGATTGCCGGAGGGCGGGCCATGATGTAACTGTATTTGAAGCGTTCCATAAGCCGGGCGGAGTATTGGTTTACGGCATCCCGGAATTCAGGCTCCCCAAAGCCATCGTAAAAGAAGAGATTGATGTTCTGGGAAAAATGGGCGTAAAGATCGTCTGCAATTTCATCGTGGGCAGGACACGGACGATCAGGCAGTTGATGGAAGAGGACGGTTTCGATGCCGTCTATGTCGGTGTAGGCGCCGGTTTGCCGAAGTTTATGAATATGGAAGGGGAACAGCTTGTAGGTGTCTATAGCGCTAACGAATATCTCACACGCGCCAATCTTATGAAGGCTTACCAGTTTGGTAAAGGAGCGGACACTCCGATAGCGATCTCGAAGAAGGTTGCCGTACTTGGCGGCGGTAACGTCGCAATGGACTCGGCACGTACGGCGGTTCGACTTGGCGCTGAAAAAGTATATCTTGTTTACCGAAGAAGTGAAATTGAGATGCCCGCCCGTGTTGAAGAAGTTCACCACGCAAAGGAAGAGGGCATAGATTTTAGAATCCTGCAAAATCCAAAGCGGGTGCTGGGGACCGAAGACGGTTATGTTAAGGGGCTTGAATGCCTGAAGTATGAACTTGGCGAACCGGACGATTCGGGCAGAAGAAGGCCTGTAGCTATCGAAGGCAGCGAGTTTACGCTTGACGTCGATACGGTCATTGTCGCTATTGGCAACGGAGCAAATCCGCTGATCGGTCAGACAACACCAGGCCTGGAGTTTAACCGCTGGGGCAATATCGTTGTTGATGAAAACTGCAAGACATCGCTGGATGGTGTATACGCCGGCGGCGACATAGTACTGGGTGCGGCCACTGTTATACTTGCAATGGGACAGGGCAGGATCGCGGCTGCGGCGATGAATGAGTTTCTACAGCAGGACCAATAATAAATAGAAAAAAGTCTGGACACTTGTCCAGCGGCGCAGATAATACCTCATCTGTTTTCAACACGCGCCCGTAGCTCAACTGGATAGAGTATCGGTCTTCGAAACCGAAAGTTAGAGGTTCGAATCCTCTCGGGCGTAGTTCATAATGGATCGACAAGGCATCTTAGTGCTTGTCGATCCTTGCTTATTCTTTTCTTATACGGGAGCATGATAATGAAGAATGCTTTGTTGCTAACGATGGCTTGTTGTTGTGTTTTAGCTTTGCAGTCATGCAACCGGGCAGTTTCCATCCCGCCTGTGTCGCATCCTGATTCCGGTCAGTGGGAAAGCCTGTTCGCTGACGACTTGTCCAATGGCGTCTATCCAGCCGGTATATGGACGTTTGAAGGTGGTGTGCTTACGGCCAGTAAGGATCAGTGCATCTGGACCAATAAGGATTACGACAACTTCATTATCGATCTTGAGTTTAAGACGGATGATGGAACCAACAGCGGTGTGATCGTGTACTGCACGGATATTGGTAACTGGATCCCCAATTCTGTCGAGGTTCAGATCGCCGATGATTTCGCCGCGCAATGGGCCAAGGCTGACAAAACCTGGCAATGCGGTGCGATATTTGGGCATCTTGCAGCGTCAAGGAGCATGGTCAATAAACCGGGCCAGTGGAACCGATATACTATTACCTGCAAAGATAAGATGATCTATGTGATGCTTAACGGTAAGCAGGTTACTGCGATGGATATGAGCCTGTGGACCAGCGGTAAGAAAAATCCTGACGGCAGTGATATTCCGTCCTGGCTCAACAAACCATTTGCCGAACTGCCAACACACGGCCATATCGGCTTTCAGGGCAAACACGCGGGCGCACCAATCTATTTCCGCAATATAAAAATTATGGAGATTATTGAAATTCAGTGAGAAAGAATTCAAAGCTCCCCCATATCCCGAGGTGAGCTTTGTTGTATTTGTTAGAGTGACCAGCCCTTTCGGTATTCTCTTTTGAGCAGCTTTGAAGCTTCGGCATCGTTTGTTATTTCCATTTTTGCCGCATCGTATTTGAGTATTCTGTCCGGATATTTCTTTGCGATGTTTCCGAGCAGTACCGCTTCAGTGAGGGGGCCGGAGTAGTCAAAGTTAGCGTTTGCTTTTGTGCCGTTCTTTATTGCGTTGATCCAGTCCTGTTCGTGTGAACATGTTATTCTTGGGATCGATGGTTTCGGTGTTTTGTATGCTTTCATCTTCGTTTCGGGAATCAGACGCGGATTTGTCGCGGTGTAGTTGCTCATCAGTTTGCCTTTATCGCCGACCATTAGTATACCGCCCTCAGAACCGCCGAATCGTCTGTTCGGTTCGAGATCGTCAGGCCTTGGCGGAGTGAGTCCATCGTACCATGTCAGCTTGATCGGTTTGCCAGTCTGGCCCGATATATATACGTATGTTATAATCGATGCGATGGGATGAATTTCATCTGTCGCGCCTACGCTGGTAGCCTGTACCGAGATCGGCTGTGTGAGTTTGAGTGACCAATAGATCGAATCCATGGTGTGTATTCCCCTGTCTCCGAGCATTCCTGTACCAAAGTCCCACCATGATCGCCATGAGCCGGGATGGTAGCAGCGGTGGTACGGTCGAATCTGGGCAGGTCCGAGCCAGAGATCCCAATCGAGCTTGTCCGGTACCGGCGGTGTTTCCTTTGGCCGGTTTGAATGAGACGAACTCCAGTATGCGTGGCCCCATGGGTAGTACGACAATGACGACCATGCGGTAACTTCGGTGACGTTTCCAAGTGCGCCGTCTTCGACCCATTCGCAGATCATTCTCGGCCCGACGGTCGAGTGCATCTGAATTCCCATTTGTGTTACGACGCCTGCTTTGTGGGCAGCTTCGGTCAGGGCGCGAGCTTCATAGACGTTTTGTGTGAGGGGCTTTTGGCAGTAGACATGTTTGCCTGCTTTGATGGCTGCCATCGAGATAACGGCGTGTGTGTGGTCCGGTGTTCCAACGATGACCGCATCGATGTCAGGTTCACTTTCGAGCATAACGCGGAAGTCTTTGTAACGTTTCGCTTTTGGGTGAGTCTTGAATCTGGCTGCCGCGTTTGCAAAATCAACATCGCACAGGGCGATAATGTTTTCGTGTTTGCAGTTGTGAACGTTCGAACCGCCCATACCACCTACGCCTATTCCGGCGATATTTATTTTTTCGCTGGGAGGTGTATTATTGGGGCCTCCGAGTACATGGCGTGGAACGATGGTAAAAGCTGTTGCTGCTGTTGCAGCTGCCACGAATTGACGTCTGCTGATATTATTTGATGTTGTCATTATATGGTTTCCTTCTCTATCGGTTTAGTTTACATCGCTTCGATTGGCTCACACATTGCTGTGAGATTTTCGACCGGAGTTCCAGGCGGAATCTCACAGCCCGCGTTGACGAAGTACGGATTACCTATTTCGTTGTAAATATCTAAAAAGCCCTGTCGTATCTTTTCAGGTGTTGACCGCAAAATCTTATTAACCGGGTCAAGGTTGCCTGCGATGGTTACCTTTGGGCCGAGAAGTTTGCGCGTGTTATTGATGTCCACCTGCCAGTCGCAGTCGACGATGTCCACATCAAGGTCAGAGATGAGCGGCATGAGGTGGTTGATGTCGCCGCAGATGTGCAGACGGGTCAGTCCGCCCGCGTCCTGTATTGCTTTGATGAGGCGTTTTTCTTTTGGGAAAACAAGGCGCTCATACATATCTGTCGATATCTGGCTTGCTATGGCATCGCCGATTCCGATCGTGTCACAGCCGCTGTTGATCTGTGCGATCGCGAACTCTATCGCGACATCGACACAGAGGTCCATCAGGTCACTGGCGAATTGAACGTCGTCGAACATGTCCACAAGGAATGTTTCTATGCCGCGGACATTGGCAGCTTCTGCGGCGGGGCCTTCGACCCAGCCAGTTATGGAATATTGTTTGTATCCGAATTCTTTGAATGCCTTGATGCCGTTAATCGCGTTTACCATCCGCTCGGAAGTGGATGGGTCCGGTTTTAGTAGAGTTGAGAAATCTTTAGAATCCGCCAAAGGTGCTGTGCAGCGTGGAACGGTTTGCTCCATGTAGGATATCTGTCCGCCAAATGCGGAAGTCTCACGGTAGGGGTCGCTCATTACGTCAAGTTGGTCAAAGTCATAATCGACGACAAGACGCTGGTTCGCATCGCACATTACTTTGTAGTCCCTGGCAAAGTCGTTGTAAGAGGCATTGATATGCTGAGCAGCGAAGTGCATGAGGATCGGGATTCGAGGGACGATATCGGCTTTTTGCCCGTTTACCATTGCCATGTATCGTTCATAACTGTTCATAAATATCTCCAACATAATGATATTGACTTTATCACAGCAACCAAAACATGCCAGTGTATTCACAGCAATATACAACGTTTCTGTTGTTGTGACTACGCCAAATCTACGGAAATTCTATACTATTTTATTGCATATTCGTCACGGATACATAATAATCAGTTAATAATAGTATCAAGTGGAGCGTATTAAAATGCTGTTTGAGAAAATTGTTACGCCTGATAAGTCATTTTTACGAGCTTTTATCAGGGATGAAGAGTTAGGTTTCTGCTGGCACTATCACCCGGAATATGAGTTAACTTTGATCCTTGATAGCAATGGGAAACGATACGTTGGTGACAGCGTCAGCGATTATCATGCTGGCGACCTGGTTCTGGTCGGGCCTAATCTGCCGCACACTTGGAAATCCAATGCGAACGAGAAAGGTAAAGCGGTGGTGCTGCAGTTCTCGCGAGATTGCCTTGGCAAAGATTTTTTTGATATGCAGGAGATGCGAACTGTTTGTGATTTGCTGGATAGGTCGAAGTGCGGGATCAAATTTGAGATCGATAAAAGCATGCCGATCTATTCCAATATTGTAAATATTGTCTCGCTTGATGGAGAGATGAGGGTTCTGATGTTTCTGGGAATACTTATCGGTTTGGCGACTATGGACAAGAGTCACACGTTATCAACTCGTATTTTTGAAAAGCCAATGAATAAGGGTGAGCAGATCCGAATCGAGAAGGTTCTTAATTATATAAACGAAAATTATGACAGGGCTGTCTCGCTGGATGAATTAGCGTCACTTGTAAACATCAGCCAATCACATTTCAGCCAGTTTTTCAAGAAGGTTACCGGCAGCAATTTCGTTAGTTATGTCAATGATATCAGGATTAGCAGGGCGTGTGAGCTTTTAAGCGGCAGTGATGAACAGATTACGAAGATATGTTTTGAGTGCGGGTTTAATAATGTTTCAAATTTCAATCGTCAGTTTCTTAGAAGAAAACGTATGAGTCCGCACAAGTACCGCAAGTTGTTTATGGGCTGATTAGAAAAAAAACAAACTGATGCTTGATTTTTCCATGATTATGTAGATACTGTGTCTTCCCGATTAAAAGGGCGGTTAGCTCAGCTGGCTAGAGCGCCTGCTCGACACGCAGGAGGTCGTAGGTTCAAGTCCTATACCGCCCAGTCATAAGCCCTTGTAACCTAATGAGTTATGAGGGCTTGCTTTTTGCCCAAAAATCTTTGACACCTAAAGGAGGGCTTAAAATTGGTGTCAACGGGGGGCAAAACCACTTTCTATGATGGCATTAAATCAGTTAGAGCAGGGCGGAATTATCCATTATTTTCCTTGACTTTCCTTGTTATGGTTGTTTACTTAGTTAGAAGTTAGTAATACGGTGTCGGCTTGTTTGTTAAAGGGATTAAGTTAGATGTCAAAACATACCAAAAAGGATTTGATTTTCTTTGCATACCAAGGAAGAAGAAGTGGGTTGGCTGATGAAAATGTTGAGGCGATTCGGCGAGCCATAAAGGAATTCAATCATCACCAAAAAACGTATGTTGCAAAATCGTGGGAAGAGTATTCAAAAAGCACGGTCATATCCAAGGAAGTGATGCGAGCGATATCAACCTCTAAAATTTTTGTGGCTGATTTAACATACTTCAATCACAACGTTTTATTCGAATTAGGATACGCAATCGCAAAAGACAAAAAGATATTGCTACTACTAAACGGGAAGATAAGTGGGGCAAATGAAAAGTATAAAGAATTTATTCTTAAGACAATTAGATATACTGAGCTATTAAATGCCAAGTCAATCACGACAGCCCTTCAAAAAAAACACTTTCAAGAAAATCTATTAAAGGAATTCGTCAAAATAAAAAATGTTGCTACAAACAGTAACGATATTTTCTACAAGCAGAGTAAATACCAAAACCAGATATCTCTGGATTTATCTGATGAAATTTACAAATATAAAGATAGGCATTCGTTAAACATAATTAGCGAAGATTATTCGGAAATAAGATATCAACCATTAGACTGGTACTTTCAAAATATCGCAAAATCTAAAATAGTATTAATACATTTTTTAGGTCAAGAAGTTGAAAACTCTTTTGTAGAAAATGCAAAAAATTCTTTTTACGCAGGGCTGGCTTGCGGGATGAAGAAAAATGTAATATTAGTTGCCCCCGCAAAATACAAAACCCCTTTAGACTACACTGACATAATGATTCATTACCTTGAAAGTGTAGATCTGATAGCTGGGGTTGAAAAATGGCTTGACGAAAAACTTAGAAAAGTCACGAAACAAATAACTGAAACCAAAGCCCTAAAAGACCAGGATGATCAAGAATCTAATCTTATTAAATTGGGCATTGGTTGTGAAATCGCTGAAAATGAAAAGAGGGATTTAATTAGCTATTTTGTTCCGACTTATTCTTATGATAAAGCTAAACTACAAAAAGACATTATAATTACCGGTAGAAAAGGGAGTGGGAAATCAGCTATCTACATTAAGCTATTAGATGAGCTAAAAAAAGACAGTCTTTTGTATTTGGTGAATTTAAAACCTGAATGTGATGAACTTCTGCATCAAATTGAAATGTCAGAACTATTCTATAGCCAAGCTTCTCAGAGGAAGTTTTTTGCAACGGTGTGGACTCTTGTTATCCTTTCAAAAATTTTAGAAATCATTCATGAAAGAGTTTTGCTGAAACCACCTGGAGTGCCTCTAGAAAAATATGAAGAAAATATTATTCAATACGTCGAAAAAAATGAGAAATATATGGGATTGGATTTCATTGATGTAGTTAATAAAATAAGCATTGATTATGGAAGGGAAAAACAGAACACACCTGATGTATTGGAATTATTGTATATAACTTATATTGGACCTATCAAAAAAGTGGTTGTCGATTATGTCAATAACTCAAAAAATGTAAAATACAGCAAGATCGTCATACTTGCTGATAATTTAGATAA
>DAOWHR010000399.1 GCA_030641315.1 Anaerohalosphaeraceae bacterium
ATTTCGGCGGCAGATGTGAATGGTTTGTTTTCGAGGTCGGTTAGACCTATGAGGCGGATGTAGCGAGCTTTTACTGGGGAGTCAAAATGGATTCGCTGCATGACAGGGTTGTTTCGGATGTTGTCAAAACGTCCTTTGCTGAGTGGATCGCCCCAAGTTTTGCCGTCTGTGCTTGTGTAGAATTCGTAGTCGTGGATGGTGCCGGTGAGGGAATTCTTTCGGGGCAGGTATGTGAAGCCCTTTAGGGTTAAGTTATCGCCAAGGTCGATCTGGATTTCGTGGGGTCTTTGGGGGGTGGCGCCCTGCCATTGTGAGTGCCAGATTGTGTCGGGATCGCCATCGATCGCTTTGTCGGCACCTTCGCCCGAGCCGGGATTTTCGCTGTCTACGTAATGTATTTTCCACTTTAACGGCGCGATGTCGAAGACTGCCTGTGCGAGGTCGCTGAGTTTGCCGTCCGATGCGGAGACCGCTTTTACAGTACCGCCCTTTGGCAAGGAAAATGGGTTTGTATAAAGTTTCGAGGAGGCAGTCGGTGTTGAACCGTCGAGTGTGTATCTGATCTGCGGTCCTGCGGGTGTACAGGTTAGGCTTACGTTTCCTTTGGAGTCACGTTTGATGATCGGAGTGGTTAGTTTGACAGGTGCGTGGTAGAGGCCAAACTCGGAGATCATTGGCGAGAGTCGGGACTGTGTGATTTGCAGGCGTACCTTTTGGGCGGTGATGTCTGGGAACCTTAGCAGTCGTTTGAAGCCTACCGTAGTAGAGGCAGCGATCTGTTTCCACTTGCCGTCAACGAGAGCTTCAAGGGTGAAAGATTCAATACGCTGACTGAGTTTGATATGCTCCTGAATCATCGCACGGTTAAATGTCTGCGGCGTACCAAGATCGTATTCGATATTCGCAACGGGCATGATCTGGCCCGGTGTCCAGCAGGTTTGCTCGCTACCGTCAACGGTATTAGCCGCTGAGAATGTTTTATCGTCGTTCAATACCGCAGACGCTTTAGCTTTTGCGCCTGAAGCTAGATTTTCTCGGAACGTCCCTCTAAGAACATCTCCAAGCTCTTTGAGGCGTTTGACATCATTGGCATGCAGCAACCCCCTTCTGTCGGGCGGAGCATTGAGCAGCAACACGGAATTTCCGCCTGTGCTTCCATAGTAAATATCGAGCAGGTGTTCGAGTGATTTAACACGGCCATCCTGCGAGGCGTGGTAGAACCAGCCGGGGCGGATGGAGGTGTCAGTCTCTGCCGGATACCAGATGAGATATTTGGCGTCTTTGATAACATTTCTCGAACCGAGGTCCTTACGTGTCATGTCGCCCCAGTCGTGTGAGTCAGGCGGATTCGGCACGGAAACGACGGACCACTCGGACTGACGTGACCGTCCCGCTTCGTTACCCACCCAGCGAACATCGGGACCTTTGCCGAAAATAACGGCTTTGGGCGCAAGCGTTCGGATAAGCGCATACCATTGGGTATAGTTGTACGTCTGGCCCGTGCCGGGTTTGGGGTTGGCACCATCGAACCATACCTCGTGAACCGGACCATATTCTGTAAGCAACTCATAAAGCTGATTCATAAAATAGGCGTTGTAGTCATCAAGCTTATGCGTAAATGTCGGATAGTCAGTTTTCCCCTTCGGGGGGATCGTCGGTATCGTAACCAGCTTTGGCGTTGACTTGTTGCCGTAGTAACCGTTCGGCGATTCGATCTGGTAGAGGTCAGCAGGCGAAAGGTAAACGCCGAGCTTTAGGCCGTACTTTTTGCAGGATGCGGAAAGGTCCTTCATAATATCGCCTTTACCGTTTTTGTATGGGCTGGATTTTACAGAGTGGAATGTGTATTTACTCGGCCAAAGGCAAAAGCCATCGTGGTGCTTTGCTGTCAAAACAATCATCTTCATGCCTGCTGCTTTCGCGGCGGAGGCCCACTGGTCGGTGTCGAGTTCGGAGGGATTGAAAATCGCAGGATCCTCTTTGCCGGTTCCCCACTCACGGTCGGTGAACGTATTGACTCCGAAGTGGATGAACATCGTAAAGCCATGCCTTTGATAATCGATCTGTCGCTGATGCGGGCGGACGGCGACGGCGCGTTTGATGTAATCTTCATCCAGCAACTGTGTTAGTTTGTTTTCTATTGCGAGTGACCATGCCTTGTAGCCTGCGGGTTTGAGATGTACGAAGTCGCCGCTCATGAGGTCGGTGTTGGCGGAACCGTCGGGGTTGAGGAAGGTTTGGGTGATGTCGAGGTAATGGACGTTGGTGCCATCGTGGAGATCTTTTGTTATTGCATTGAGCTTGTTGGTCTTTATGCGGTATTCGTGGTCGGGGTATTGGCCCCTTGGGAAAGTTGAGAGGAGCAGTATTTTGGTCGCGGGTGTTTTGGCTGTTAGCTTTTTGACGATTGCTGTTACACCTTCGGCGATCTCATGGGCGGTGTTGTCGGCCATGTTGTTTGTGCCGATCATGAGGACGACTACTTTTGGAGTGAATCCGTCGAAGTTGCCGTTGTCGATGCGCCAGAGTAGGTGCTGGGTTCTGTCGCCTGAGATTCCGTAGTTTGCAGCGTTTCGGTGTGAGTAGTACTGGTTCCATACCGGGCGGCCTGGCTGCCCTGTGTTTCTGCCGGGACCGCCGAACGATTGGGTAATGGAATCGCCGAGGAAAACGAGATCGGGCTTTTGGGTTTTGGCGATAGTGTTAATGTCTTTGTGCTGATCGATCCAGGCGTTTGTTTTCCAGCCAGCAGCAGCGGCGGTGAAACCTTCACGACCCACAGGTTCGATCGCGGTGTTGGCGGTGACGGTGGAAACGGTGATCATAAGAATAGCGAGCAACATTTTAATTGTCTTCATAAAACAACATCTCCCTTACAATTGTTTGAGATTCTATTTATATATACCGCAGATTATAGCGTTTGTCGTAATGAATGCCAGAAAAACAGACGAATAGGAGTAGATTTATTAAGTAATCTCTGTTATTTTATTGGACGAGATATTCAGCGATGGAGCTGATCTAATTCATATATAATGTTATAAGGGAGATTTCAGTGATGATAATATCCGCTCAAGCAGCGATAACATTTTTTGGGGCATCGATCCTGCTTGCTCTTGCACCGGGTCCTGATAATATATTCGTTCTGACGCAGTCGGCTCTATTTGGAAGGCGTGCGGGTATAACAGTAATGCTCGGTTTGTGCACGGGTCTGATCTTTCACAGCAGTGCGGTGGCGTTGGGAGTTGCGGTGATCTTCCAAACTTCCGCTGTTGCATTTTCCGCCCTGAAATTTATCGGTGCCAGTTACCTTGTGTATCTTGCGTGGCAGGCGTTCCATGCATCGGCTGAAAAGATACAGGCCAAATCCGAATGCGAGGTCAAGAATTGGAAGTTGTACCGCCGCGGCATCATAATGAACATAACGAATCCCAAAGTATCGATCTTCTTTTTGGCGTTTCTGCCTCAGTTCGCCGACCCGGCAAGGGGTCCTGTCTCGTTACAGATACTTCTGCTTGGCGGGGTGTTTATTGTTTCGACGATATTGGTGTTCGGTGGTATCGCTATTCTGGCAGGGAGCATCGGGCAATGGCTGAATCGCAGCGATCTGGCCCAGAGTATTTTGAATAAGGTTGCGGGCACTGTCTTTTTGGGGCTTGCGCTTAAACTGGTAACTACAAAACGGTAGGCAAGGATTTTTTATGGTATCAGGCGGCGGCAGGTGTAAAGCGGTTATATTTGATATGGATGGTGTGCTGGTTGACTCTGAGGAGCTTATTATTGAGGCGGCTCGTGCGATGTTTGCTGAGCGCGGGTTGACGGTGCAGGCTGAGGATTTTCTGCCTTTTGTGGGGACGGGTGAGAACCGGTTTATCGGGGGTGTGGCTGAGAAGTATGACTTTGCTGTAGATATTGTCGAGGTTAAGAAAAGGACGTATGATATTTATCTTGAGATCATTGTGGGCAGGCTGAAACCGCTTGGCGGTGTGTTTGAGTTTATTGATAAATGCAGGGAACGGGGGCTGAAGATGGCTGTCGCGTCGAGTGCTGATGCACGAAAGGTTGCGGGGAACCTCAATGAGATCGGGCTTTCGATGGATGAGTTTGGCGTGATACTTACGGGTGAAGATGTCGAACATAAAAAGCCAGCACCGGATATATTTCTTATGGCCGCGAAAGAGATCGGGATCGCACCGGAGGATTGTCTGGTTGTCGAAGACGCGGTATCGGGAGTCGCGGGGGCTAAGGCTGCGAATTCTATGTGTTTGGGGATAACGTCAACGTTTAGCCGTGAGGAACTTTGCGGGGCGGACTTTTTCGCGGCGGACCTTGCGGGGGCGTCGGATGAGGTATTGGACTGGTAGCGATAAACTCTGAAGTTGTTCGCAAATCCGGCGATATATCAATGAGAACAGTGTTGTTTGAAAAGCAAAACCCCCTGCAATGCAGGGGGCTAAATAATTTTCACCTTAGATCAGAGATCAACTTCATTAATCAATTTGGAACCATTTCATCTGGTGGGGTTTTAGTGTTACTTCGAAAGTTTGGCCTTGGTCGTCAAGGATGGTTGTTTGCTGGTTTTGGTCGGTGTTGTTTACCACTGTGAAGGCTTTCGCGTCTGGGTAGGCGGCACAGTCTGTGTTTATGTTTGTGCTGAACCACTTTTGGAGGGCGTCTTCTTTGGATGCTGCCCAGAAGAGTGCTCGGTGGAGGAGTCTTGAGTTTTGGATACTGTACGGGAGGCCTGCCATGTAGACTGCACGACCGTTGCCGAATTTGTTTGCAGCGAGATGGATGTGGAGGCCGTCCGCTTTTGTTTTGAGTACCTGTGTTGATTCGGATGCGGCGAAGACGTAGCTGTTTTCGGTTCCGAAGTCGAAGGTGTCGAAGTCGTCATCGGTGATGAAGTGATTATCTGCCTGTTCGAATTTTGTCGCGGCGGTCATAACGCTCAGGCCGATCTCTTTTTCGACACCGAGTACATCTGCCAACTGGAAGTATCTGCCCTGGTGCTGGTATGCTGTTGGGCCGATGTTGCCTACGAATCCGCCGCCATTGTCGATCCACTGACGGATCGCTGCGACGATGGTCGGGTTTGTCCAGTGTTTGCCGCCGGACCATGCGGTGCCGTCCTCACCATCGTTGATGAGCACGTTAATATCTTCGGGAACGCCGTTTTGTTCGATCTCTTTGAGACTGATGAACCGGATTTCGACGGGCAGGCCGGAGAGACACTCAAGGAGGTTTGAGCCTGCTACGGCGACAACGTCGGGACGTTTTACGAAGAACTTCTGGTCGCGGCCGAAGTTGTTTAGCCATGAGCGCCATTTGCCCCATGCGTTTAGTACGCCGACCTTGACGGGGGCGCAGTATGGTTTTGTTTTTTTTGTATAATCCTTGATCGTTCTGAACTCGTCGCAGATGCCTTCTACCTGTGTGACGAATTCGGGGAACTTTGCTGCGAGGCTTAGGTAGCCGCCGTAGCCGATTCGGTCGACCGGTTTACGGATCATCGCACGGCGAATCTTTGTCCAGTTGCTGACGGATTCGCTTAAGGGATCGCCACCTTCGCAGAATACGTCGGGGAAGAAGTATGGGTAGAGGCGGATCTCTTTGATCTCGTCCCATGGTGAATCTGCAAGACGTCTTAAGGCGACGCCATCTTCAACTGCGCCGACGTTGATGTCCATACCCATCTGCGGATACTCATCGCTGTATGGTTCTATGCCGACCCAATGGTCGCCCTGAAAGAAGGCGGCCTTTTTGCCTTGTGCGTGTACCTTGTCGACTAGTTCCTTGCCGAATGCGAGGACGAAGCGGTGAATGAAACGCATCCAGTCGAGATACTTTTCGCTGGGAACGCGGTGGGTTGCGTTGTAGTAGCCCTGGTCGACGAAGTCTTCGGAGCAGAGTTTATAGCCGTGCTGTTTTTCGAAGTCGATGAGAGCTTCGACGGTGACGGTGTCCATGTAGCCGACCCAGTCGCGGTATTTGTCGACGCCGTTTTTGTCAGAGTCGAGGACGAAGTGGTAAGCCAGGGTTGTGAGGCGGACGACATCAGTGTGCGGATGGTCGGCGAGCCAGCCATCGAAGAACTCCATGAGGTGCTTTCTTGCTTCGGGGTGATAAGGCTCGGTGCTGACGACGTGTTCAGTGGTCCAGTTGTTGGAGATATGGTTGTACATCGAGGTCGAATCCCATATCTGGTAGACGAGGAAGTTGACGGTGTAAGCGTGGAACTTCGATGCGTTGGTGATCGTTACGATGCCTGTGTCGGCGTTGAACTGCCAGTTTGCGGTGTCGACTTCCTTGCCGGTTGTTCGGTCGAAGACCTGCCACCACTGCCTGGGGTCGTGTTTGGTGTCGATCTCGTACTTTTCGCTGAAATAGTCAGCCATGGGATCGATGTCAACTGTGTCGCCCATAGCTGTTACGTGTTCGGACATTAAGAATTTCTGGGGGAGTTTGTCCCAGTTTTGGCGGGGCCATTTCTGGTCGGCACGGACGAGGCAGATCGTCGAATAGACTTCTAGACCCATTGCGATAAGTTCCTGGGACAGCGCGGTGCCATCGCTGTCACGAATTATATCGCTGCCCCACTGATCGAGGAACTGGCGAACGGTGTCTTCCTGACCACTTTCGGCGGGGAGGACAACGGAGCCTTTTGCTTTAACTATATCAAGTTCTTTATAACTCATTTTGTTCCTTAGTATGATTTTCCCATTGGAAGCGTGATAGTCTTAGACACTTCCATCATCAGATTCGTCTGCTTCCTGGCTTTTTAGGTTTTTGAACATTCTGAACAGGTCACGGAAACCGCCTGTGATTACCCAGATCATAAAGGCAACGCCGAGGATAAACATTGTATAGACAAACACATGCCAGAATTTCAGCCAGGTCTCAGGGCTTACTTCGTTCCTGGTACAATATATCCATGTTCCCACAAATGCCACAACGAATGTAAAAATACCACCGTATATACACGGTATGAGAATCCTGTCGCTTTTGGGTACTTCCGGGCCGAACTGCCACCATTTGCGAGTTTTTCTGAGTTCAATTTCTTCGGCACTTCTATTGAACATTTTATCGTAATTAACTGCTTGGGCACTGGTCAATTCTGATACAATTAAATATACAGCAATCGAAATGAGCGAAGCATGGAACATGATCAATTGTCCTGAAAATTCAGGATTTATTTTTTCTCTGTATATCATGCACAACACACCGAAAACTGCCCCAGGCACAATAGACACACAAGCACCAATAAATGACTTCCTTTTTAAATTCAGCAATCCAAACAATACAAGTGACACACAAAAACCTATAAATACGCACAAAGTGATCTTATGGCCATACGGTCCAATAATCGTGTTTATTCCTTCTTCATCGACAAACCCGTAAGTAACTGTAAGTCCGACAATTGACACGGCAACTCCGGCAATCATAGCGCAAATAGCAGCTTTTGTTGTTCCCCTTTTCCAGTATAAACCACCAATGAGAATTACCGCAGAAGACAGATAGATCCCTCCAGTTAAAGCGAGGAACATTAATAGATTCTCTTGCTGCTTGAAAAACGTGCTGAACAAAACAATATATACAGCCACGCACAAAACAGAAGTCCGAATAAATTTCATATGCTTTTTGGGTTCAAGCGCCTTGCCTCTGATTGGAATAACGACATCCTGGATAAGACCGCCGCCCCATGCCAACAGATAAGATGTATGTGTACTTAAAAAGGCAAAAAGTACAAATCCGGCAAATGCCCCCAAAATTCCTTTTGGCACAATAAACTGTAAAGCCGCAGGTGTCATCATTTGACTACCTATCTGCTTGTTTGGAATATTATCAACTACATTTTGTACCGCTGCTGCCTTATCCGCAAAATCAGGATGGTTCATAAGTACGAAAACGGCTAGAGGAAGAACACCAATGCCAAGACCAACATAGACTAATTTCTTTATCTCAACCATAACACGCATCATCTTAGCTTCGTGAGC
The DNA here is from genome assembly GCA_030641315.1 of Anaerohalosphaeraceae bacterium. Lineage (GTDB taxonomy): Bacteria > Planctomycetota > Phycisphaerae > Sedimentisphaerales > Anaerohalosphaeraceae > DAOWHR01. The sequence continues at coordinate 7,995 of DAOWHR010000399.1, forward strand.
TCCGCTTGCAGAACTGGTAACAAGCGTATTAGGAGCCCATGAGATCACCCAGTAAGCCATCGTAAAAATGCCGATCATAAAGAATGTCTTATCAAAACCTTCCACCCGTTGTGAGCTGAAAGGATGAAGCAGCGTCTCAGCCATAGGTTTGCCTTTTTCGGGACTTAGTACAGATAGATCGACAGCAGAAAGATCGACGTTAGACAGATTGACCGCTGATAGATTGACAGTAGAAAGATCGAGCGCAGATAGATCGGCCACAGATAGATCAACCGCTGATAGATCGACCGCTGATAGATTGACAGCAGATAGATCAACCACAGATAGATCGAGTGCAGATAGATTGACAGCAGATAGATCAACCGCAGTTAGATAGTCCGCAGATAGTTCGACCGATGATAGATCAATCGCAGATATATTTACCGCAGATAGGTCAACCGATGATAGATCTATCGCAGAAAGATCGACCGATGATAGGTCAACCGCTGATAAATCGACCGCAGATAGATCGACCGATGATAGATAGGCCGCAGATAGATCGATCACAGATAGATCGACTTTAGATAGATCGATAGCAGATAGATTGACAGCAGATAGATCAACCGCAGCTAAATATGCCTCGGCAAACTGCTCCCAGGTAAACATCTTATAAATAGCGAACATGATCGTGATAAGCATCACATTAACAAAAAGAGCCTGAACAAAGTTTGTAACGATGAGTGTAACCTGGCCTCCATTGAAGCAGATTATTACAGCAGCGGTCACGAGAACCAGCATAATCGCCGTAGCCATTAAAGAAATCTCAAGGCCCGGGATAACTATGCCAGCAAACAACGGAACCGGATCGGTTGTGATGATCCTGTCTGGAAGTCCGCAATAATTAACAAAGAAATGTGCTCCAGCAGCTGGGAAAACTCCCATATTTATGACACCTGCGGTGAAAGCAGCAATTCCGAACAGTATTCTGGTTTTCTTGCTGTAACGCATCTCAACAAACTGTCCCAGCGTCATGGCCCTTGTCTGCCTGAAACGATAGATCGCAAAACCTGTCAGAGCAACAAAAGCAGCGGCCGTTGGCATCAACAGATACCACAGGATTCCCACAAAACCGGAGCTGTACACCATCTGCCACAAGGCGAGAATAGTCACCGCCCCAAGTCCTGCCATTGAGTCGGATTCGAGTCCGAGGTAGCGTCCGACGTTACGGCCTGCTACGAGGAAGCCGGCAACGCCCTTGGCAAAACGCTTTAGGAAAAATGACATACTCGTCAGCAGAACGAACAGCCCAATAAAAATGACCCAGTCCAATACAGTAAAATTCATAAACTATCCTTTCAGAAATAGTTTTACTATTACAGGCGATATTTGTTATTCAACTATATCAATCGCCAGGTCGTCCATTACCATTACTCCGCGATCTTTAGTGTTTTTGTAGATGCCGATATAATAATCGTCGAAGGCGTCTGTTGTAAAGGTTTGTTTGAAAGTTCCTTTATTGCCTGTTAGCTTTTCGTTGATCTTTTGGGCCGCGTTGCCGCCATCGCTTGATGCTACTATCAGGCTGTACTGCTGATCGTTGTCCTGTAGGTAGTCGAAGCTGATGGTGTAGGTTGTGTTTGGCTGGAGCCTTAACATGCCTTCTGTCGTCCTGTAGACCAGGCCCTGACGTTCGTTACGGGTCTTTAGCGAGAATTCGCCGTTGATGGTGTCGTCAGTGTAAGGCAGGTGCGTTTCGGACAGATGGGTATGCGTGTCGCTGCGGATGGCGAAGATGAACGGTCCCCATCCTTCGTCGGTCCATTCGAAATCTTCATAGTACCAGTGTCCTTTGTTGTTTTGCTTTGGAGCCATTACAACGCGTACGTCATCGAATTTTGCTATGGAATCGGCGGCGCCTTTGGATGCCTTTATGGTGATGGAAGCATCGATGTCACCTTCCGGGACATCAAAGAATATTCTCACGCGCTGGTAGTTTGTCCATGCTTTGTCGGCACAGTATGAATAGTTGGGCACGTCGCTTTTTCTGATGGTATTGCTTACTTCTTTGCCGCCTGCGGTGACAGCAATGGTTGCTGTTCTTTTGCCTGTGATCTCGACCCAAACTGATGCTGAGTATCTTTTTGAGCCCTGCAGACCGACGAGTTTTTGTGTGAGAACGGCGTCTGCACCATCGTTACCGGTTACCTGCAAATGTACCTGGCCGCGATCATCGGCAGTTATTGCGATGTGATCGGCATTTTTGGCGGTTGAAGATCTCTGCCAGACATCGAAAGTATGGCTGTCAAAGCCGGGGTCCCTTACGGGCATGCCTTCGCCCCATACGATCTGAGGGTAATCGGCTGGTTCGTCTTTGTATATTATGTATGGTGTGTCAGCTTCGGCTACCATGACGACCTTGCCGCTGGCTGCTGGTATGTCTCCCATGAATACTCTGCCTATGCTGGTGAGTTTGTACATTTTGACGCTTGTAACATCTGCCCAACTGTCGGGGAGGTTCCATATTGTTTTGCCGCCAGCCTCGTTCCAGTGGTAAATTTTCGTCTCGCTGATCGGGTCCCATGGCAGGAAGAGTTTGTTGTCTTCGACGCGTTTGACTCCCTTTTTGTCGTTGTATACGCCGGTCGCGATGAGTTTACCGTCTTTGTAGAGGTTGCTCTTGCCGTCTTCGATCGCGACGTAGACGTTGTCCTCGAAATCGACGCGGTCGTCAGCCATTTTTACGATCTTAAAATACTGCATGTATTTCGTTGGCAGGTTGTTTGTGAAAGTCGTCTTGAACGAAACGTTGACTTTGTTCTCGCTGTGCCATCCAAGGAAACCGTAATCGTAACTGCCGCGAAGCAGTGGGTCGTGGAGCCAGACATCCTGTTGATGGTTGCGTATGAAGCGGATGATCCTGCTGTGTATGCCGAGGCCAGCTGGTTTTTGCGATCTGTGTATCCAGACAGCGTCACGTTCCCAGAGACCTTCAAACTCGGTGTAGCAAACCCATCCAAGCTCGTGCATCTTTTTTGCGAGCTTCCATGATTCCCAGCCTTCGCCCCAGTATACATCGACGTAGAGGAATGAAAGGTCGGGGACGGCAGCTTTTAGTTCGTCCAGTCTGGCGTAGAGACTGCCTGAGATAATGTCGTAGCGTTTGTCTGCGTAGATGGAAGCATCGAGCCATGCCCAGCCGCGTTTACCGGTAAGTTTATCGTCTGAGTAGTGTTTTGCTTCGGGGTAGTACTCTGTTACGTTTACGTGGACACCGCACTGGGTGTTGAATTCTTTGGCCTTGTTGACGACGAAGTTGAGGTCGCCGCGTCCGCCTGCGCGTCTGTTGAAGTTGTTGCCGTAGTCGGGGTGGGCGCTGTCGTGACCTTCGGACTGGTAACCTTTGAACTGTATGGACTGGCCCAGGCCATCGGTCATCAGGTACGTCATCTTTATTGCATCGAGCACTCGCAGGAAAGGATGCTGTGCGAGGCTTGCGAAATTCATTGCGATCTGTGAGACGACGTTCTTCTTAACGTCGCCGCTGCCCAGCGGGCTTGTCATAATGTCACGGTAAGCGATCGCACCGTCCTGCCAGTCAGTTTTCCCGTCCGCGTTTCTGTCGGGTGTGATGATGACCTTCGCGTAAGGCAGATCAACGATCTCGGACTCAATCTGGCGATATATCCATTCAGCGTTCCAGACGGAAGTCTGTTTGTAACCGCCCTTGTCAACAGTCTGGTAGAGCATACGGCTGCGGTCGAGCAGGACATTGTTGTACATTGCAACAGCGAGTTTATCGGTGCTGCCGATGATGTATGTTTTTGAGACCGGGAACATATCGACCGGGGCGTCTGCAACATTGAAGAAAACATCGCCGGTATAAAGGCTTCTTGGCTTTGTCTGTGCGGCAGCGATGGCGGCGCCGGGCTGATCGCTTCGCAAAGAGAACATGCTGTGGCCCGGGATGCTGAATGTTCTCAGGTTGTGGTAGCCGCCGTCACCAATGCGTGTTACCTTGAACTCAACAATGGGACCGGTTACTTCGATGCGAACGTTAACAGAGAAACCGGCAAGACGCATCGCATAGTCAGCACTGTTTTTGGCAGCGGTGTACTTAATTTCGCGCGGGGCCTCATTCTCTTCATTTACGCGTACCTGATCGAGGGGTGTGTCCTGACCGTAAATGACATCGCCGGTTGGCTTCCATGTATACTGAATGATCCGCGGGAACCGGGTATCGATCTGAACCGACAGGACGTCGGATTCGATAATGGCAACTTCTGCTTGTGCGGTTGAGCAAAATACTGCGAACAATAATGCGATCAACGCCACGATGCGTGTTGTTTTACCGCCCATGCTAATTCTCCTTAGAAGAAAAGATAAATTTGAGAGTTCGTACTAGAGCAATTGGATTTTTAGTGTATCGCTTATACCTATTGCGGCTTCGTCTGACTACGTTGAAAATACTCGACAATGGATAGCATTGGCTGCGTTTTTCGCCTTATCAGACTCGTCCTCATAACGGCCTAAGTCGATACATAAAAAGTCCAAGTGCTCTAAAAGAGCAGGTTTTGCCAATTGTCCACACTGCGCCTGAGCCATCCGACCATCCTTGATACCAAAGCCGGCACTTACGGCGAAACGCTATGGAAACACCGATTTTAAGGCAAAACCCGCTATAATGCCAGCCAATACAGAATTGTCAAAATGTGATTGACCAGGAAACACTTCCAAGTGTATAATAACGGCTTAATATACTAATTAAAGCACCAATTCCGGCCTTTTGGTGATATTGCTAACCAATTTGTGACATTATGATAGTATGGAGTGCAAAATTTCTGGTTATCCAGCCGATGGCATCGTTTGCCAGACCTCTGTGCATTGACAGAGAAATCCAAACATCGGGCGACTACTTCAACCAGGGACCGTTTCATCAGGGCGAAAAACACTGCTTTATGAAATACACTCTTTCGGGTGCAGGGATTTTTGAAAACTCTGAAGGCAAGCACCGTATGACAGCGGGGAAAGCTTTTTTGTGCGATGTGACATTGCCGGACTTTTCATACTACTATCCGCCTGACGGGACCGAGCCATGGGAATTTATCTGGTTTGGTTTTGTCGGTAAAAACGCGACAGAAATGGTAAGGGAGCTTATCGAAAGGAACGGGGCTGTTTACGATCTGCCAGCTGATTCGGGGATCATCGCGAAACTTTTGAAATATGAAAGCTATAACGGTCTGATCTGTGAGACAACTCCTTTTGACGGGGCCAAACTTGTGACGGATGCTTTGGGGGCACTGGCTGCAAGCTGCTGGTCGCAGCACCCGGACGATCCGAGAAGCGTACTGATCAGAAAAACACAGCAGATCATCGAGGAAAACTTAAACGGAACGATATTGATATCGGATATCGCACGGCAGCTAAGCATGTCCCGCGAACATCTTTCGAGAGTGTTTAAGGGACATCTGGGAGTGTCGCTGCAGGAATATATTCTACGTCAGAAAATGACACTGGCGTGTAAGCTGCTTAAAGATACACAGTTGTCTAACAAAGAGATATCAGCGAGGCTGGGGTATGACCTGCCGACTCATTTCGCAAGAGCGTTTAAGAACCTGCTGCACATTACGCCGACTCAGTTCAGGGAAATGCCAACGACACCGCTTTTGTAAAAATGAATAACAAAACAGGATTTGCCAGAGTTGCACTAGTGAGTTGAATCCGCCTTAATATTTGTCATTCACTTTTTCGTTTGTTATTTTTCGGCTTCCTTTGTTTGCATGTAAACGTAGACGCGGCCTTTGTGGTCCATATAGCTTTCGACTCCGTAGATGATGTCAAGCATGCCGTCATTGTTGTAGTCAACGACTGTGAGGCGGCTGCGAAATCCCCCGCAGATTTCGGATTCTGGAACAGCTTCTTCGGTATAACCGTTAAAGACCGGTTTCATATCAGTACCCTGATTGAGAAAGATCCTAATCTTGTCGTCTGTTTTGTAGCAGACCAAATCTTTTTTACCGTCATTGTTTCTGTCTTCAATTGCCGGGACCATTTGTGGGCCACCGTTGAGTATTTTGTCGCCGTCTTTCAGGAGAATCTCTTTTTCAAAAACGGGCGGTTCCTGGTCCGTTGTGTTGATGAGCAGATAGACCGTGCCGTCTTCTTTCGCGTAGAGCATATCTTTTTTGTCGTCGTTGTTGAGGTCCGAAACGCAAAACCTTACTTTGCTATCTGCTATTATCAGGTCTCTGCCTCCGGCCTGGATCGGGTTTTGCTGGCCGTATAATTTAACGGCGCCAAGATTATTTTGACGAATGGATGCGGACCTGCCGTCACCGTCGAAATCTTCTCTGATCGATATACCCATCTTATATTCAATTGGGCCTCCCTTGGCTCGGAGGATGACGCTTTTATCGAATTGTGGTGCGGCGTCGGTTCCGACGTTTTGGAAGTAGTTGATCTTAGCCCATTCATCGGCGCAGATGAGATCTTTTTTACCGTCGGCATTTAAATCCGCAACCATGACATCTGCCCGCAATCCTCCGTTTAGCGGTTTTTCGGCTATCATCAGCTTTTCTGCGGAGTCATATTTCGGTACTTTTTGGGTTCCTGTATTAATCAGTAAGACAACGGTTCCGCGTTCCTCGCCGACGAGGATGTCATTCAGGCCGTCATTGTTCCAATCTGCGACGGCGGGTTTTGCACGATCTTTTTGACACTTAAAGACCTTTCCTGCCACTTTGATCTTTTCCGGTTTGTTGAATACGGGGGATGCGTCTGTTCCGACATTGATCAATACAAAGAGGTATCCGTCTGTGTCACCAACGATCATGTCCTTTTTGCCATCCGCGTTATAGTCCACGACACGTGGACGAGCACCCTGGCATCACCCAGACCCCACTTTGAGGGCGACTTCTCCAGCGAGTATTTTTGAGCTTCCATCGAAGACAGGTTTGCTGTCAGTTCCTTTATTCAGGAACAGGTGTACGGCTCCGGCGTTAAAGGTTCCTACCAGCAGGTCTTTTTTGCCGTCATTGTTGAAGTCGGTTACTTCCGGGGATGCGGTTAAGCCTACTATGAGCGGTTTGGTGCCATCTGTGATCAGTATGCCTTTTTCAAACATTAGCCTTGCTGCCGGCGCAGCAGGTATTTCCGGGGCTTTAGGATCGGGCTTGGAAGCAACTTTTGAGGGAGGCTCTGGAGTTGTATCAGAAGATTTCTTACCCATGTGCTTGTTTAGGGCGTAGATTCCAATAATAACGACAACGATTAAAATGGGGGCGATGGCTTTCTTCATTATATTTCCCTTTTAAAATCGGCTTTATTGTTAGTTGATCATACAAGGTTGGAGGTACCTTGTCAACCATCCATTTGGCGGCCTTGAGTGCAATCGCTAATTTGAATTATGTCGGGACAAAAAAAGCACCGCCAAGCTGGCGAATAATCATTCCAGAGTTTGTCGGCGCTGTAATTTTAACAGTATAATTTTTTATAGTCTAACTGTCTGCTTTTTCACCGGGGAATGGGAATTCCTTTGAGGTTGTTCTACCCTGAGTCATGATCTCGTCGATCTTTTTGACGACGTCAGGATGTTTGGCGGCGACATTATTGCTTTCGCCAATATCTTCGGCCAGGTTGAAAAGCTGGATGTCCTTGTCTGGGCGTAGTCTTACTGCCTTCCATTGGCCCCATCGAACGGCCTGCATTCTCTTTGCGTATTCCCAGTATAGATAATCATGTTCCTTCTGCTTTTTGGGCTTTCCCAAAAGCGTGGGCATCATGGATATGCCATCAATGTCGGCTGGAACTTCTATGCCTGCAGCATCGGCAAGTGTGGGCATTACATCCCAAAATGCCGAGACATGATCTGAAAGGGTTTCCGGTTCGATCCTGCCGGGCCACTTGGCGATCATCGGGACACGGATGCCGCCTTCATAGAGCGAGCACTTGAGGCCTCGAAGCTCACCGACACTGGCAAAGAACTTTGCGTCGGAACCGCCGTTGAATGTTGTTCCGTTATCACTGCTGAATATCACAAGGGTATTGTCGGTCAAACCAAGTTGATCTATCAATCCGAGTACCTTGCCGATGTCGCGATCCATGCGAGTAATCATCGCGGCGTAGGCGGCTCTGGGTGTCATGTGAGGCAGATAAGCCATCTGGCCCTTGTAAGGTGTTTCGGGGAAGGCGCCATCGTATTCGGCAAGCGAATCTTCGGGGACCTGGATACTTACATGCGGGACGGGGTAAGGCAGGTACAGGAAGAAAGGATTATCCTTGTTTGCCTGTACGAATTTTAATGCCTGATCTGTCATGACATCCATGGCGTACTCTTTGCCTGAGTAGGCGGCATAGGATTTTTTGTCGTTTGGGTCAGCGTCTTCGGGGAGCTTCTGGTGAGCACTGAAGTATTCGTTGTTAAGCTCTAACTTTCGGCCGTTGAGCCAGAGATGTTCCGGGTAATAGTTATGTGCCTGCCGCTGGCAGAGATAGCCGCACCACCAGTCGAATCCCATTTTATTTGGTTCGCCGGGAGTGTTTGGGCCTCCGAGACCCCACTTGCCCATAACGCCTGTCGAGTAGCCTGCCCGCTTGAGCATTGAAGCAACCGTCTCGGTGCCTGCCAGCATGTGAAGCTGTCCTTCGGTATTGCCGCGTTCCCAGCCTCCCATTTCGTAATTGTCGCGGATGTATGCGTGGCCGGTGTGCTTGCCTGTCAGGAGGACACACCTTGACGGTGCGCAGACGGTGCTGCCGGAATAGTGCTGAGTGAATTTCATTCCCTCGGAAGCAAGCTTATCGAGGTTGGGCGTTTTGATCTTTTGTTGGCCGTAACAGCCAAGCTCACGGTAGCCGAGGTCGTCGGCAAGAATGTAAACGATGTTTGGTTTTTTGCGGCCGAAACCGGCGGAGGATAATGACATATCTCCGCATCCAGCAAAAGCAACGCTGGCTACACCGGCACCGGCAAATTTAAGAAAATCACGTCTGTTCATAATCCTTTATCCTCAACTAAATCAGGCCAGGCCTGAACCGAAAAGGCGACAATACCTTTGGATTCAGGCGAAGCTGTTATTATTGCCATTTTGCGACCAATTTCAATCGTAAAAGATTAATACCCAAAAAAAGGCCGACAGAACTTTTTCCGTCGGCCTTAGTATCACTTAATTTTCAACAAAATACCTGCCAGTCAATAAATAGCTTTTTAGCGTTGCCTCTGGTAGATCGGCGATCCGTCTTCTCTTTCCATCCATAGTACGGTATTGAAGGAATTGTGCCATTTCAAGGACCAGAGTTTGCCAAGTTCTACGGCTTCCTGATGACCATCTATAAAGCCAACGCTAATATGATCTCCATGCCTGTTTAGCAGTTCCCTTTCCATGCTATAGTTATTGCCGCCGTTATCAAGGTTTAAGCCTGTAGAGCATTTATCAGTATCAAGAGGCCATGAATCAACCCACATCGAATCGGAAAAGACAGGAGTTGAGGCAGGCCTTCTGGTCTGGCTGACTTTTTCGATAGTATGAGTTCTGGGAGCCGAACTTCCATCCGCTGCGAGATAAGTTGAGTAAAACCATCCGTTTATCGCATAGCTGCCGTGTTCAGGTTCGGGTGTTCCAATGTTCCAAACCCACGACTCTTTTGACTTGCCCCATGAAATATTATTTGATGGATCGAAATCTTTCTTTAGCGAAGTAGTCGGGCAGAATCTTGCATCATCCATATCATCAAGGTATTGTGTAATCTCGTTGATCCAAAGATCCCCATAACCAGAGGGGTAAGCAGGCATTTTCCCTTCATTATCTTCGGTGTATAACAAAGAAGCCAGTTGTATACTCTTGATATTTGTCCTGCAAATGATCTCTCTTGCCTTTTCCTTGACCTTGCCCAGTGCGGGCATGAGGATTGCCAAAAGCATTGCAATGATCGAAATAACAACCAGAAGCTCAATAAGAGTAAAGGCATTATTTTTGTTTTGAATTACATGTTTCATTATTAAAATTTCCTGAAAAATAGGTACAAAAAAACCACCCGTATGAGATATTCACTGAGCTGTCAACGATATACCTGCCTGTCAATAAACAACCTGTTACCGTTTCTTCTGGTAGATCGGCGATCCGTCTTCTCTTTCCATCCATTGTACGGTCTTAAAGGAATTGTACCATTTCAGCGACCACAATGCACCAAGATCGACAGTCTCCTGATGGCCATCGGCGAAACCATGATTACCGTAGTCTCCATGCCTATCGATAAGGTACATGCTCATCCTGCCACCGCTATTAGGACTGCCATTCAAGCTTAAATCAGCCGGACAGGTATCTGTATCCCTGGCGCCAACATCAATCCAGAGGCAATCGGAAAAGACAGGAGTCCTTGCGGGAGATCTTACGCTATTCATGTTTCTGAAGTATCTCCTTCCGTCTACCGAATTGGGATAATTTTTTAACGTATAAAACCAAGAATTAATACCGTAACTACCATACTCAGGCTCTGATGTTCCCATATTCCATATCCAGGACTTCTTTGAACTGCCCCACTCGTAATTCGTACTTGAATTGAATTTCTTATTTATCGTGGTCGACGGACAATATCTGGCATCATCCATGTCCTCTAAATATTCAGAGAGCAAGTTGACCCACAATCCGCTCAGATCATATATTGGCATCTTGCCGTCATTGGCTTCAGTGTAGAGTATTGTTGCCAACTGCATACTCTTGATATTTGTTCGGCAAATGATTCCTCTTGCCTTTTCCTTTACCTTGCCCAGTGCGGGCATTAGGATTGCTAAAAGCATTGCGATGATCGAGATAACGACTAACAACTCGATAAGCGTAAATCCCCTGCGTTTGTTCATAATACACACTCCAAATCTTAAAACCCGTTCACATTTCCCTGCGCATCGCCACTCCTAGCGACACACACTATTATTATATCAAATCGTCATAAAA
>DAOWHR010000451.1 GCA_030641315.1 Anaerohalosphaeraceae bacterium
TAACTCTTTTGCTGTATTTGTATTGTATATTTTTTGTGGATTTCAGCAGCAACGAACCAATAGGACCATCGCATCAGGGCTATGTGACAGGTTCGGCAGTTAGTCTGGATGAATAAATTGGCTTGCTTGGCTTAGAAAAGGAATAAGCATATGCGTTGGTTAGGTATTGTATTGTGTTATGTTGTAATGTTTGCTGTAGAATACATATTTTCTTCTTATAGCCGTTTGATGTTCTTTTGTGTACATATCCCTGTGGAAGCAGCAGATTTTAATTTTTTATGGAGTTCGCTGTTTTTTTCAGCCGTTGCCGGTACGGAGATAGTACTGATGTTCTGGTATATTGAGACATTATATAAAACGTGTCGAAGAGATATCAGCGAAAGCAAATTCTAATAACTTCCTTAGTTGAACATTTACTCTTGAGAGGATACAAGTGAAAACCGGATTGAAGCCTTTTTTGATCGCTGCGTTTGGGTTGCTGTTTATTTCGTTTGTCATCAACGTAACCGCGCTGCCGTATCTTTCATTCGACATGCGTTATGGGGTTCCTTACTTCGTTGTTGAAGTATTGATGATCCTGGAGTATTTTGTTGGAGTTGCAGGTTTTTTCCTTTTTCTGTCTTTGTTTATATTTTCATCACAGGCTCGGGCGTATGGAGTTCAGGTAGTTGCAAGCTGCTTTGTCGCACTGTCGGGTCTTTTGAGTTTTGTAGAAGGTCTTGTTCACATGAATATGCCTTACGAGCAGACATTCTCTGAATATGTAATTTTTCTGTCGGTCGTCTTTGCTTCTTCTTTCCTGAGGACCATATTTGCAGTTTTTATGCTCAAGGCAGGAAGATCAGATATTCGAACCACCGTATTTTTCTATGCTGTCGCAGAGGCGGTTTTTTTGGGATTTCTGATCACGAACTTTATCACTTTTGAAAGAGTGTCGGGCGGTATATCGCATGAAGTGGCGGTGTGCTGTTCTTTGCTTGCACGGGTTATAACAATTAGTGTCTTTTTATTTAAAGCACCTAATGGATCAGAGACGGAGCATATTGTAACATACACATAATTAGAATTTGTATCGAAGGAAATAATATGGTTGGTGGTAATGACGGTGTTGTTTATTCTACTGAGTTTGGTCGTATGTGCCCTGTTTGCGGGCGTTCGGCTGATGAGTGTGTTTGCGGGCAGGAGGAAGCTGTTTTTGCGGGTGACGGGGTCGTGCGTATCGGCAGGCAGACCAAGGGACGTAAGGGTAAAGGTGTTACTGTCATAACGGGTGTCACGGGGACAGCGGGCGAGATCAAGAGGCTTGCGAGACTGCTCAAGGCAAAGTGCGGGGCAGGCGGAGCGGTCAAGGACGGGGTTATCGAGATACAGGGCGATTGCAGGGAAAAGGTCGCAGAGGAGCTTAGGAAAATGGGGATGGCCGTTAAACTTGCAGGCGGATAAGGGCAAACAATCGTTATTTTGCCTATCTTAGCCGGAACCTTTGGGGCAATCGCCAAAGCTTATCTTGCACTTTATCGCGTATAATGTATGATAAAGCAGGAATTGAAAGGTGCATATTATAGCTAAATTACTTTACATTCAGGCTTCGCCCCGCGGTGAGCGGTCAAAGTCGTCTCAGGTTGCTCAGAGCTTCCTGGAAAGCTATAAAGAGGCCTGCCCAGACGATGAGACTATTGTGCTGAACATTTTTGACGAGGACCTGCCGAGTTTTGACGGTTTCACGGTGCAGGCCAAGTACAATATCATGCACGGCAAGGAACATTCGGACGAGCAGCGAGCAGCGTGGAGTGTTGTTGAACGGATCATCGGTCAGTTTACCGGCGCGGATAAATTTCTGGTATCGGTGCCTATGTGGAACTTTTCAGTTCCGTACCGGCTGAAGCAATATCTCGATATTATCATGCAGCCGGGCTATACTTTCGGTGCCGATGAGAACGGGTATTTCGGGCTGGTTAAGGATAAGCCGATAGCGATCATCTATGCCCGCGGCGGCGAATATCGGCCAGGCAGCGACAGGGAAGCGTTCGACATGCAGAAGAAATATCTTGAGCTTGCTTTCGGTATGATGGGATTTGCGGGCATCAATTCTATTGTTGTCGAACCGACTCTGCAAGGCGGACCGGAAACCACTGAAAAAATAATGCAGGCAGCTATTGAGCAGGCACAGAAGCTTGCCCGAAATTTCTAATCAACAAGTTTTATTTTATGCGGAGAGTAGTCTATGAAGTTTTGTCAGGTTGTACGTTTAAGTTTCATTTTTTTAATTCTTTCTTGCTCTATATGTGTATACGCCGACAGCATCTCTGTCATACCGAAACCGGAAATACTGCTTGGCGTGGACAGTCAATTTGATGTTGATCTTAGCGAAGTCGATCAGATAATCATTTCACGGGATCAGGCATCTGTTAAAGCTGCAAAAATGCTTCAACAGATTCTCTGTCCTGTCATGGACAAGGAACTGCCTGTGGTAACAAAGCTGATGGACAGCAACGTCAAGGCAATCGAACTGAAAATCGTCAAGGGCAATGAATTTGGTCATGAAGGATACAGGTTTAGTACGACTAACGGACGA
>DAOWHR010000182.1 GCA_030641315.1 Anaerohalosphaeraceae bacterium
CCAGCCGCCAATAACGCTGTTAATCCACCCGTTGCTTTAAGAAACCGCCTTCTCGTTAGCATGATCGTCTCCATAAAAAGTCCACATTACAAATTGATCTGATTTGTTATTGTAACAGCACACCCGTTTGTGGTACAATAACGAAATTGGTCTAATGCCATTTTTTACTGGTAACCACAGTAACCGACAGAAAAGTAAATAGGTGTATTATAAGTGCATAAATCCATAAAAATAACAGGTGCCAGCGAGCATAACCTGAAAAACATAGACATCGAGATTCCTCGCGACAAATTCGTCATCATAACCGGCATCAGCGGTTCGGGAAAAAGCTCCCTGGCTTTCGATACGATATACGCCGAAGGCCAAAGAAAATACGTCGAATCTCTAAGCGCCTACGCTCGCCAGTTCCTCGAACAAATGCAGAAACCCCACATCGAGCACATCGAGGGTCTTCCTCCGACCATCGCTATCGAACAGCGAAGCGCCTCAAGCAACCCGCGTTCGACGGTTGCCACGACGACAGAGATATACGACTATTGCAGGATTCTTTTCGCAAGAGTTGGCCAGCCCCACTGCTGGAAGTGCGGCAGTCCGATCGCGAGCCAGCATTCTTCACAGATAGTCGATTCGATCCTGGACTATCCGGAGGGCACGAAAATACAGATATGCGCCCCGCTTATCAGGGGCCAGAAAGGACAGCACAAAGATATTTTCACACGCATCCAGCGAGAAGGCTTTGTCCGTGCCCGTGTCGATAATACTGTCTATGATATAAAGGATGTTCCACCCCTCGACAAGAATAAGACTCACGATATTGCCGCTGTCATAGACCGGCTGATAATCAAAAAAACAATACGTGTCCGCCTTGCCGATTCCGTCGAGACTGCCCTGAAGATAGGCGAAGGATCGCTCGTCGTCATGGTGCAGCAGCCCAACGAAAACAAGAACAACGGCGGTTCAGGAACATGGACCGACGTTGTATACAGTGAAAAATTTGCCTGTACAGAACACCCGGAAGCTTCGCTGTCGGAGCTTTCACCAAGACTGTTCAGCTTCAACAGCCCCTACGGCGCGTGCCAAAGCTGCGACGGACTCGGGACGATCCTCGAGTTCGACCCGGAACTGATCGTTCCCGACAAAAGTGTCTCCCTCGAAAACGGCGCCATCGACGCCTGGCGAAAGGGCGGCAAAAGAATGAACATTTTTTATAACAAACTCATAAAGCGATTCTGCCGGGACTTCGCCATCGACAAGTCAATTCCGCTTAATGACATTCCCGCAAGAGTGCGCGGCATACTTCTTCAGGGCACAACAAAGTCGGACGAAGAAAAATACGGGGCATCTTTCGAGGGCGTCATCCCGAACCTCAGTCGTCGATGGGCGTCGACGGTTAGCGAATTCGTAAAGGCCCGCCTGCACGGTTATCTCTCCGAACAGTCATGCCGTTCATGCGCAGGAGCAAGACTTCGCCCCGAAGCCATCGCGGTTACCATCACTGGCAAAAGCATCTGCGACACAACCGCCATGACTATCGAGCAGGCCTCGGAATTTTTCGAAAACGTAAAGCTCGACGAGGAAAAAACACTCATCGCCGCCCAGCCGCTAAAAGAGATCCGCGCAAGACTGAAGTTTATGCTCGATGTTGGGCTTGGCTATCTGACCCTTGACAGAACAAGCAAAACCCTCTCAGGCGGCGAGGCCCAGCGCATTCGTCTGGCTACCCAGGTCGGCTCGGGTCTTGTGGGCTGCTGCTATGTTCTCGACGAACCGACGATCGGGCTGCACAGGCGCGATAACGAACGCCTCCTTAAGATACTAAAGCGTCTTCGCGACATAGGCAATACCGTGATCGTTGTTGAGCACGATGACGACGTGATAAAAGCCGCTGACCACATCATAGACATTGGACCGGCTGCAGGTGCACACGGCGGAGAAGTTGTCGTCGAAGGCACGCTCAAAGAGGTCTGCGCCTGCAAAGAATCGCTCACCGGAAGATACCTCAGCGGAACCAACCGTATCGAGCTTCCTGCTGCACGCCGCAAATTCAGCCTACGAAATGTTGTCGAGGTCAAAAATGCCGAGGAGAACAACCTCAAAGGCATTGATGTCAAGTTCCCCATCGGCGTCTTCACCTGCGTCACCGGCGTCTCGGGTTCCGGCAAAAGTACACTCGTAAACCAGATACTCCTGAAGGGACTGAAAAGACGCCTCTACAATTCGCAAAATCGTCCCGGCAAACACAAACGTATCCTCGGCTCATCGCATATCGACAAAGTCATCGAGATCGACCAGTCGCCGATCGGCAGAACGCCGCGGTCGAACCCCGCAACATATACAGGCGTATTCGATCTGATCCGCCAGCTCTTTGCCATAACACGCGAAGCGAAGATCCGCGGCTATAAACCGGGCCGCTTCTCGTTCAATGTCAAAGGCGGCAGATGCGAACACTGCCAGGGCCAGGGCACGAAAAAAATCGAAATGCACTTCCTGCCCGATGTTTACGTTGTCTGCCAGAGCTGCAAGGGTACCCGCTACAATCCCGAAACACTACAAATCGCCTACAAGGGCAAGAACGTCGCCGACGTACTGGACATGCGTATCGATGAGGCCCGCGGCTTCTTTGCCAACTTCCCGAAGATACTGCGTTTGCTAAAGGCTCTCTGTGACGTAGGCCTTGGGTACATGAAACTCGGCCAGCCATCTACAACCCTCTCAGGCGGCGAGGCTCAGCGAGTTAAACTGGCCTCGGAACTTGGCAAACCAGGCACCGGCCACACACTTTACCTGCTCGACGAACCGACGACCGGCCTGCATTTTGCCGACATACACAACCTTATGAATGTGTTGAGAAGACTGACCGACCTGGGCAACACCATCATCGTCATCGAGCACAACCTCGATGTTATCAAAATGGCCGACTACATAATCGACCTCGGCCCCGAAGGCGGACACGCGGGCGGACACGTCATCGCAAAGGGAACCCCCGAAGAAATTGTAAAAGTAAAAAATAGCTATACCGCAAAATACCTCAAGGAAAAATTAAAAAGCTCTGCTAATCGCTGAAAGGGATCGCTGTGTTTGAAACATTAAAATGGATCGGGGATATTGACGGCTCACTTGAACTGATCGATCAGCGAATTCTCCCCACACAATTCGAGATGATAAATTGTAAAACGGTACTCCAGACTTATGACGCGATAAAAACACTCGCTGTCCGCGGCGCCCCGGCCATTGGTGTCGCCGCCGCTTATGGCACGGTGATTGCCATGCAGTCCGCTCCGGCAAACGCTGCATTACCCGATGCCCTTATCCACCTTAAACAGCAGTCAGATTATTTAGCGTCTTCGCGTCCGACCGCAGTTAATCTTTTCTGGGCGCTTAACAGGATTAACGACCACGCGCAAAACTTCGTTGACCAAAACCCGAATGCATCTTTGGATGACCTGCGTAATGCGATACTAACCGAAGCTCATGCGATCTGCGC
>DAOWHR010000191.1 GCA_030641315.1 Anaerohalosphaeraceae bacterium
CACCTGCGAAGCTTCTTTATGTACTACACTGCCGACCTTGTCCTCTATGAGAGGTCGATGCGGCTTGTGAACCTGATTGACAATAACGACAATGCAACAAAGTTCCTCGATTCACCCGATCCGCAGGGCACATACGGCAAAGACACTTTCTCAAACTATCGCGAACACTTTCAGGGCATCGACGATGTAACGCGAATAACCGCAGGCAAAGCCTGGATGTTCTCAGCGAATAAAACTTACAACGCAAAAGAACTTTTAGAAGGCCTCGGATGCGAATACCTCTGGCACAAAACCGAAGACGAGCTGTCTCTTATCGAGGCGGTAAGTACGCTTGAAATGGCTTCAATGTCAGCAAACAACGCTGCATCCATACTCAAAAACGCAATTGACAAAATATGGTTCCCCGCACAAAAAGGAGTTGCCCAGTGGATGGGCAACACACGAATTCGCCGAGTCGGACAATACCTGATAGCAAAGGATCAGCGAGAAGAAATGGACAAACATCTTCAGCCGGGCGACATACTAATCGCACGCAAGAACTGGTACCTCAGCAACGTAGGCCTGCCCGGATTTTGGCCGCACGCGATACTGTATATCGGCGACAGCGAAAAATTTGAGACCTATTTCGATACCCCAGAGGTCTGCCGTTACCTGACAGAACTTACAGGCGAAACCATCAAACTGGGACAATATCTTGCTGCAAAATACCCCGCCAAATACAAACGCTACACTGCAGGCGACGGCGAACCATACCGAGTCATAGAAGGCATCAGCCACGGCGTCGTTCTCAACACATTTAAACTAGCATTCGGCGACTACATGGCCGCACGTAGACCGAGGCTTGACAAAAAGGCAAAGGCCCAGGCGATCATCGAGGCATTTGGCCACCTTGACAAACCATACGATTACGACTTCGACTTCGCCACAGACGACGCACTGGTCTGCACGGAACTTGTCTGGCGGTCCTACAGGCCGGCACAGAACAAAAAGGGGATCGACTTTGACCTCGTAGAAATAGGCGGCAGAAAAACAATGCCCGCAAACCAAATCGCACTATTGTTCGCCAATGAGGTAACAAAAGACACCCGGCAGTTGGACTTCGTATACTTTCTGGACGCTTCCGAAGAAGACCAGAAAGCATTTCCCGCTGACCAAAACGCTTTCATCAAGTCATCCCAAAGACAAAAATGGAGCTTCTCACAGGATTGATCAACACAACTCCCTTGTTAATCTTTAATAACAAGTAACTTAATGTCTCAAATAATAGGCTGTAAGTTGCCGTTTTGTCATCATCAATGAAATAATAATTACGAAATCCGCAGTAAAATGTGGGCTTGATAACCTAATTACGCCTGAAACGCTTATTTCGATTGACATTTTTACCGCACATGATACACTCTGGATTCGTTGTAATACTTTCCGCCTTAATTATGCGCAGCTTACACTAACCGGTCCGGCGATATCACGCATTCTTTATGTTCTCGCGGTAAAAGTCCCTAATTAGAGTACCCTGTATTTGAGGTTTTAATGTTGCCAAAATCGATTAGAAATATTGCTATTATTGCACACGTTGACCACGGCAAGACTACCCTTGTCGATCAACTGCTATACCAGTCAGGCATGTTCAGAAATGCCGAACTTGACAAACTCGCAGGCGGCCAGCACGGCCTGATCATGGACTCCGACCCGCTCGAACGCGAACGCGGCATAACCATCCTCAGCAAAAATTGCGCTGTCGAATACACAGACCCGGAAGGTATCGAATACAAGATCAACATAATAGACACTCCTGGCCACGCCGACTTTGGCGGAGAGGTCGAACGCGTTCTCCAGATGGCTGACGGCGTACTGCTCGTCGTCGACGCCTTCGAGGGGCCAATGCCACAGACTCGCTTCGTACTGGGCAAAGCTCTCGAACACAAACTGAAACCCATCGTCGTGATCAACAAAGCCGACCGTGTGGACTCAAGGTGCGAAGACGTAGTCAACGAAGTATTTGACCTCCTGGTTAAACTCGAAGCCAGTGACGACTCGCTAGATTTCCCGGTAATATTTGCATCAGCAAAGAACGGATGGGCAAGCACCGATTCAAGCAAGCCCGGCACAAACATGCAGCCGGTTTTTGACGCAATCATAAAGAGCATACCCGTCCCAAAATTCAACTCTGACGAACCGCTGCAGATGATGGTAACGTCGCTCGAATATTCGGATTATGTAGGCCGCATCGCAATCGGAAGAGTATTCGCAGGTTCAGTCTCACAGGCCGAAAGAGTAACAGTAATAGACAACGAAGGCAAACACACCCAGCAAAAAATAGTCCAGCTTTATCAGTTTGTCGGCCTTGGAAAGAAACACGCCGACAAGATCGAAGCGGGAAACATCTCAGCTATTACATGGATTCACCATGTAGTAATAGGCAATACG
>DAOWHR010000197.1 GCA_030641315.1 Anaerohalosphaeraceae bacterium
ACCGATGAAAGTAATAAAAATATGTTCCATCGGATCCGAAGGATCCGCCTTATACTCGTGGGCTACCCCCGGCGAAAAACTCGAAAGCACACCGCTTTGGAGTTTGTGTCTCTGTCCGCCAATAGTCAGCGTCCCCTTACCGCGTATCGTATATTTGACAACATGGAACGGGTAGTCCACACGGTTAATATCAAACGCCGGCCCGCACTTTTCATATCCCCCGCATATTATCGCAATATCACCCTTAAATGTTGAGCTCGTCTCAAAAAAAAAGTACTTTGATTCAGCGACAACATCTTCGCCAACCTGGCGAGTGCTAACTCGAACAATATTACTAATATCCACTTTGTCAGTCACTATCGCCTCTTTTAAATCAAAAAAATCTAACCATATATTACGAATATCCATCTTTATATCACTTCTATCTATTGCGGTCAACCAATTTTACCGGTAATATAGCAATCAAGTCAATTTGCTCCACGTTTTGCAGCACTATCATTCTGTAAATAAAAATAATTCGTAATAACCGAAGTTTCGATACAGGAGAACATATCATGAGTAACCCGGTTGACCGCAGACAGTTCCTGAGGCACTCCGCCGCAGCAGGTTTGGGAGTAGCCCTCGGAACAATGGCTCTAAACGGCTGTGCCAACGCCTCTATGATCTCAACAAAACCATCACACCTCACTACAAAACCAAAGGACCTCCTCAAAGTCGGCTTCGTCGGCATTGGCAACATGGGTACAGGCCACGTCAGAAACCTCTTGAAAATCGAAGGCTGTCAGATCACAGCTGTCTGTGACATCAGATCATCACAAACAGACAAGGCCAAAAAAATGATCACCGATGCAGGCTTCCCCGAACCAAAGGTTTACGGCAAGGACGAAGACGATTACAAAAGAATGTGTGCCAACGAGGATCTCGATCTTGTATACAACGCCGCACCATGGCGATACCACACACCGATCTGCCTCGCCGCTATGAAGAACGGCAAGCACGCCGCTTCAGAAGTGAACATAGGTCTCACAGTAGACGACCTCTGGGAACTGGTTGAAACATCGGAGAAAACACAAAAGCATTGCATTATGCAGGAAAACTGCTGCTACGACCGTGCTGAAATGGCTGTTATGAACATGATCAAAAAGGGCGTCTTTGGCGAACTCCTACACGGCGAATGCGGCTACCTCCATGACCTGCGCGGCATGCTCATCTCACCGACCTATTACCAGGGTATGTGGAGATGGCATCAGGAAACAACTCTCAACGGCAGTCTCTACCCCACACACGGCATAGGCCCCATGGGCTGGTGCATGGACATCAACCGCGGCGATGCTCTCGACTACCTCGTATCAGTAAGCTCAAACGCTCGCGGCCTGCACGAATACGCTGTCGACAAACTAGGCGCCGACCACGAACTGTCAAAGACCGATGTTGCATGCGGTGACGTTAACACCGTGCTCATCAAAACAAAGATGGGCAAAACCATCATCTGCAAGCACGACACACACCTGCCAAGACCGTACTCACGTGACTTCCTCGTTCAGGGAACAAAGGGCATCATGCGAAAGTACCCATCCGCCAAAATGAGCACAGGACACGGCTGGGAAGACTTCAAAAAGTTCCAGGACGAATATGAACACCCGGTCTGGAAGGCAATGCAGGAAAAGGCAAAGGGCGCAGGCCACGGCGGCATGGACTTCATCGAAGACTACCGCATGATTACGGCGATCCGCAAAGGTATCACACCGGATATCGATGTATACGACTCAGTCGTCTGGAGCTCGCTCATCCCGCTCAGCGTAGAATCTGTCAAAAACAACGGCAAGCCAATGAAAATACCGGACTTCACTCGCGGCATGTGGAAAAAGCCCCGCAAGCTCGGCATCGAAGAATGGCTCGTATAAAATACAAATAACAATTTCCACTGAAAGGACTCGCAATGAAAATTAGCGCAAGTTACTGGATGTTTGAAGGTGGCCTCGAAGCGACTCTGCCCGTCGCCGATGCGATGCAGCAGGCAAAGGACCTCGGCTTTGACGCTATCGAACTGGCAATAGGCAGTTCCGGCGTTCTCACTCACCAAGCGACTGAAGCCGACTGCAAAGCGATTATCGCAAAAGCAAAAGAGATCGGCATTGAGATCGCAAGCGTTGCAAGCGGCGAAAGCTGGGGTTGTTCGCCAACCTCAAACGATGCTGACACAAGAAAGAAGATCGTTGAATTTACAAAAAAAGCTCTACAGGTCACAAAATGGCTCGGAACCGACACATACCTCTTCGTTCCAGGCGCGGTATCTGTCTTCTTCCTGCCAGATGCGGAAATCATCCCGTATGACGTTTGTTATGATCGCGCCAAAGAAGCAGTCGCCCAACTCGTACCAACCGCCGAGAGCTTAGGCGTTGCGGTTGCCATCGAAAACGTATGGAACAAGTTCCTGCTCAGCCCCCTTGAAATGCGTGACTTCATCGACTCGTTTGGTTCCGATATGGTTGGTTCATACTTCGATGCAGGCAACGTACTTCTCACCGGCTATCCCGAACATTGGATCAGCATCCTCGGCTCACGCATCAAACGCGTACACGTCAAGGACTTCAAAAACGTCGGCACCGTCGAAGGTTTCGTAGACATGCTTGAAGGCGACGTTGACTTCAAAGCGGTAAGGACTGCTCTTGAAGCCATTAAATATGATGGCTACATCACTGCCGAAATGCTTCCATACCAGCCAGGCCGTCCCGAAAAAACTGCCGACGCAATGAAGAAGCTCTTCAAATAAAAAAAATGACACAACGAATATAAGGAGAAATAATATGATAAGAGTTGGAATAGTCGGCTTAGGCTTCATGGGAAAGATGCACTACAGCTGCTACAACGCCATGGATAACGTACAGATCGCCGCGATCTGCGACATTGACGAAGGCAGGTTCAAAAATACAGGCGCAACATCAGGCAACATCGCCGGCGCAGAAGGCGAACTTGACCTGTCAGGTATCGAACTGTACAGCAGTTTCGATGAAATGATCGAAAAGGCAAACCTTGATGCTGTCTCGATAACCATCCCGACATACCTGCACCCCGAAAACACTAAAAAGGCCCTGAAGGCAGGCATAAACGTTCTCTGCGAAAAGCCGATGGCGCTGAACACAGACCTCGCTGCCGATATGGCTGCGGCCGCTAAAGACTCAGGCAAGACCCTCCAGATTGGGCAATGCATCCGATTCTGGCCTGAATACGTAAAGCTCAAAGAGATGATCGACTCAGGCGAATTCGGCAAGGTTAAAGCCGCAACATTCCAGCGTCTTGCTCTCACCCCGCTAACGGGCTGGGAAAACTGGTACATGGACGGCCCCAACAAAAGTGGTGGTGCAGCCCTCGACCTCCATATTCACGATTCCGACTATATCCAGTACGTTTTCGGTATGCCCAAAGCAGTCTCAACCGGCGGGGTAAAAGGAATGACCGGCGACTACGACCACATGGTAACAAACTACATCTACGATGATGACATGGTCCTAACCGCGGAAGGCGGATGGATGTTCCAGGCAAGCTTCGGCTTCGAGATGAGCTTCAATGTAGTATTCGAAAACGCTACAGTCGTCTATGACTGCACCAGGGAACCCGCATTCAAGGTATGCCCAGCCGACGGCGATCCATACACCCCCGAAGTTCTCCCTGGAAACGGCTACTCACGCGAGATCGAACACTTCATCGCAGTAGTAGAAGGCAAAGATATGCCAGAGATTACAACGCCGTCTCAGTCAGCAGATTCAGTCAGGCTCGTCCTTGCTGAAAAGGCTGCCGCTGATACTAAACAAATAGTGAAGATCTAGCTCAGGAGTGAGTGAACATGAGCAGTTGTCTTAATTGGCCGATCGGCGTTTGCAGCTGGTCGGCCAACGACAACCTGGAAACATTGGCACAGCTGCGAACGGATTTGCAACTTGAGCACATCCACCTCCACG
>DAOWHR010000311.1 GCA_030641315.1 Anaerohalosphaeraceae bacterium
GAGTGACCTATGGATAATACCAAACGTTAAAAGCAATCATGTGGAAAAAACAACACATCCATGCCAATATCCAATAGAGTTAATTGAAAGATTGGTATTGTCAATGACCAATGAGGGGGACTGGGTGCTTGACCCATTTCTTGGAACAGGCACTTCAATTATTGCGGCAATACGTCACGATCGACGAGGCGCTGGAGCTGAGATTGACGGAAAATACATAAAGTTGGCTAAAGACAGAATACAAAAAGCTATAAACGGGGTTTTAAAAACAAGGCCGATGAACAAACCTGTATATGATCCTAATAAAGATGGCAACAAACTCACGATACCGCCTTGGCAAGAAAACAATACAATAGACAACTCTCAGTTAAAACTGTTTGAAAGGGTATGATTTGAAAATAGTCGAGACTTATTCTCACTTGAATGGGCTTGAATTCTTGATTGTCCACAAGCCTGAATCGTGGAAAGAAATACAAAGCGTGATCAAACAGGTCAATGCCAAATCCTGCAAGACAAAAGTATCCAAAGAAAAAACAATGAAGGGCCGTTTACTATATAGCCCTGTAGAGATGAATAAATCATTTAAGAACTTTCTGGTAACTAAGAAATGGGCAGAAAGTCGAGTAAGCTATTGGGTCACTAAAGATCAAAGGCTTATTCGAAAAACCTTGACAATGCCGCCGGAGCAACAAAAGGAAGAGATACTACAATCTGGGCAAACACCGATATTCAGTTACAATCAAACAGATTTTGTCAAAAACAGGGTTGCTATTGAAGTTCAGTTTGGCAAGTACTCATTTGTTGCCTATGATCTGTTTGTAAAACATCTGGCATTCTATGTGGGCGATCAAATAGATGTAGGAATTGAGATACTACCGATGAAATCTTTACAATCACAAATGAGTTCAGGAGTTCCGTATTATGAAGGCGAACTATATAACGTGATTCGCCAAGGTCGTGGAGTACCGGCAGTACCGCTCGTAATACTTGGAATTGAAGCCTAATCCCAGAATTAACATCACAGGTTAATGGAACAGTTCTGATGGCGGACGATAAAGTACCACAACTTCTATGGTTCCTGATCAGCGGCAAAGGACTGTTCATCGGCGTTTTATCACTGGCTGCCGCTGGCTTTATCACTTTCCCAAAAATAAATCGCTGGCGTAAACTCTCATCGTACTTTTTCATCCTGTGCGGTATCGTCATCACCTTTCTTTCGGCGACACCTTTTCCAATAACGTTCTACGTTTGCTGGGCGGCTGTGATAGTCTTATGGTCGCTGGTAATTTCGTTCAATTTACTGCCCTCACATAAGCTGCCAAAGATAATGTCGCTTACTCTGATTATGTGTTCGATGATTGCCTGTTTAGCGGAACTGCCGAACTACACCCTGCCGACAATTCCCAATAAAGAAACGACCATGATGTATCTCATCGGCGACTCAATAAGCGCAGGCATCGGAACAGAAGAAGAAATGACCTGGCCTAAGATCATCCGCCACCAACACAATATTGACCTTATCGACCTGTCCATTGCCGGAGCAACCGTCGGTTCAGCTCTCAAAAAACAGGTCCCTCAGATAGGTTCGGATAACGCTGTGGTCCTGCTGGAAATAGGCGGCAATGACTCCCTGCAGGCAACTTCATACCAGAACTTTGAAAGGGACCTCAGAAATATCCTCCAGCAAGTCTCCATGCCGTCAAGGTTAGTGATAATGCTCGAAATCCCAGTCCTGCCATGGCACATCCGTTACGCCGAAATACAAAGAAGGTTAGCAAAAGAATTCGATGTCGTCTTGATACCGAAAAAATTCCTCATAAGCGTCTTTGCTAAAGAAGGAAACACACTCGATCTGGCCCATCTATCCGAACAGGGCCACAGATTCATGGCCGAAAACATCTGGGAAATTATCAGCAATGCTTTTAGAGCACCGTAATCTTTTCTGCTCCGCTTTATGCCGTACTGTATTTTAGGGCACTAAAAAATTAATTGCTCTAATTTAAACATGAAAAAATACCACCCTGATTATTTGATTGATAATGCGGTTGTTCCTGACAGTTCCAATCCCCCCGTCTCCATTTAAGTTTTTCGCTTTTCAACAAGAGATATATCTGCTACTATATCAGGACAAGCTCAGCTGCGGTGTTGAGCGAGTGTGAAATGAAGATCGCGTTTATTTTCGAGATTAATAGGCTTCCAGTCCTGAGGAAAGGTCGACACTTATGAAACCAACTGAAATAGTCGGAAATGTATTGGGTATACGTCGCTTCAAAGCTGTTTTTGTCCCTATGATCGTCTTGATTGCCTGTGTTTGTGCGGTGAGCATATCCGCACAAAAGCAAAATCGTAAGGTAACCTCCGCTCAGCAGCGATGGGACTCTTTCGACGAACGGGTTTCGATGAATGAAACGTCTCTGTTTCAGGACATGTCGTTTCGATGTGTTGGTCCGGTTGTCATGAGCGGCAGGGTCATCGATATCGAACCGTCACCGGTCGACCCGTATTCCTTTTATGTCGCCTACGCAACGGGCGGACTCTGGAAAACAGAAAACAACGGCATGAGGTTCAAATGTCTTTTTGAAAATCAAAATGCTGTTGCGATCGGAGATTTCGCTGTGGACAGCAGCGACCCGGAAACCATCTGGGTAGGCACCGGCGAATGTAATGCCGCCAGAAGTCATTATTCCGGCACCGGCATTTACAAAACCACAGACGGCGGCAAGGACTGGAAATGTATGGGCCTGTCCGAAACCCATCATATAGGCAGGGTGATAATCAACCCCGAAGACCCCGATACTGTTTTCCTGGCAGCGATGGGGCACCTTTATTCAAACAATCCCCAGCGTGGTGTATATCGCACCAAAGATGGAGGCCAGACATGGGAAAAGGTTCTTTATGTCGATGCGAAAACAGGAGCGATCGATGTCATTTTCGACCCGTCTGACCCGGAGGTACTTTACGCCGCGATGTGGCAGAAACAGCGTAAGGTCTGGAACATTAATGAAAGCGGAAAAGGAAGCGGAATCTATAAGAGTACCGATGGCGGGGATACGTGGAAACTGCTGGAGGGATTTGTGGACGGCAGGTATATCGGCAGGATTGGACTTGCAGTAGCTGCCAGCGATCCGGACGTCGTTTACGCATTGCTGGATAATCTCAAGCCCAAGACGATCAAGGAGCAATTTGACAACTCGAAGATCAACGCAAGAAAATTACTGAAGATGACCAAGGAACAAGTTCTTGCTTTGGAAGATTCCGATCTGAACTCGTTTATTCGTCGAGCGGGTTTCCATTCTGATTATACCGCCAAGGGCATTCGCAAGATGCTTGAGGAAGATGCGATCACCGTTCAGGATCTTGTGGACTATATGCTGAAGCTCGATCCGCTGTCGACTGATCCGCAGACTCGCGGGGCAGAGGTTTATCGCAGTGATGACGCAGGTGAAACCTGGAATAAAATGAACCTGACGTATCTGGACAGTGTGTATAACATCGCCGGTTATTATTTCGGCGAGATCAGGGTTTCGCCTACTGACGAGGACCAAATTTATATACTGGGTGTGCC
>DAOWHR010000243.1 GCA_030641315.1 Anaerohalosphaeraceae bacterium
GACAGATCGGCATCAACGGCCAGATATTTATCAAAGATGGCGCGACGCTGCTGACCCACTGCAACGCGGGTGCACTTGCGACAGCGGGGCAGGGGACCGCGCTGTCGCCGATGTACGAAGCACAAAAACTGGGCCGCAAATTCAAGGTCTACGCTGATGAAACCCGTCCGCTGCTGCAGGGAGCGAGACTGACCGCATGGGAACTCGACAAAGCAGGCATCGACGTAACCGTCATCTGCGACAACATGGCAGGGATGCTCCTAAAGCAAAACAAGATCGACGTGATAATCACCGGCGCCGACCGCATCGCAGCCAACGGCGACGCTGCAAACAAGATCGGGACTTATGCACTAAGCATCCTCGCAAAACACCACAACGTACCCTTCTATATCGCCGCCCCATCCAGCACATTCGACCTCGAAATAGCAGACGGCAGTGAAATTCCAATCGAACAGCGTGATCCCGCCGAAGTAACAAACTTCGCCGGAACTCCTACAGCACCACCAACCGTAAAAGTATACAACCCAGCCTTCGACGTAACAGACGCAAAAAACATAACAGCAATAATAACAGAAAAAGGAATAATAGAAAATCCAACAACAACAAAAATAAAGTCGTGTCTTGAGAAATAGGATATTGTATTTCTAACCTAGATCAACTCGTATATTGCATTAAGCGGAGATAGAGAAATTATGGATGAATATAAGTATAAAAAGTTGCAGTTGGCAAAAACTCTTTGTCTGCAATTCCTGATAGCCTTATGCATTCATACAGTTTTTGCAGCGATTATTGTTCATTCCGAGGCTGCATATTCCGGTATCGAAAGATCTACAATCGAACCTCATTGGATATCTTTCGATACGCCTTCTTATGTGAATCCTGCAAAAAAATACATCGTTGATTTTGAAAAAAATGGCATCTTTGGTCCGCCCAATCGGTATAGAACTATGGGCTATCCGGCACTGATAGCGTTAACTATGAAATTATCACCTGACAATTGGATCAAAATTTTGATCTACTTCCAGGCAATTGTTGCTGCCTTGGCCTATCCCGCAATAAGCGTTATTTCGAGAATCCTGTTCAATTCTAAAATAAGACACCTTAATGTTCTCTTTGCATTTTTGCTTCTGTCAGGCGCCTATCTGTCTCGTGTCGGATTTGTCCTTACAGATCTTGTCTTTGCAGTATTTTTGTATGTAGGTATAGCTTGTGCCTTTTTATCCATCGCGAAAAGAAGTTGGCTTTGGGTCATTCCTCAGGTTATCTTCATAGGCGGTGCGTCCTTAATCCGACCGACGCTATATTTATATCCAATATTGCATCTCGTTGTTTTATGTGTATTGGCCGGAAAATATTTCCATGACAAAGAAACACCAAAAATAAAGTATATCACCCTGGTACTTTTGCCAGCAGTTTTTATTGCTTGTGTTGCTTCAATTCCCACTATAAGAGGCTATAAGCATTTCGGAATTGTAGCACCATCACAAGTGCTGGCCGTAAACTTATTTAATATTACCGGTCGGTATGTTTTACAGAAGGAGGGGCGTGAAGATTTGTATAATGATTATTGTGAATTGATCGACGGTGAACCTGACGACGCTTCCAGATACCGAAAAAAAATCGACTGCGCCCTGGAAATATATACTCAATATCCGTATCGAACATTTAGAACAATGTCAGGAAGTTCTGCCAAAATGATGGCTGCAACGCATTGGCTGCCTGTATTTCATTGTTGGAATTTAGACTGGTGGTATTTTAGCAGTAATGGAAGAGGTAGGAGTCAAAACTCGTTATTTGTAAAATATTTCGTTCTTGCGTTCTCGATGATATATTTGACTATTTACTCTGCCTTTATTTGGTTTCTATGGCAATTATTGAAAGCCAAGAAATATCTGTTCCTTTTGCTTGTGATTATGATAGTCTCTTATCTGCTGCTTCCTACTTTTATTGCAGGCGGCGGCGGTAGGCTAAGGCTGCCAGCTGAGGGGATTATAGCAATATGCGCGATACATCAGCTATGCCAATGGTTTGATGAAAAGTTTTCAAAAAAAGAAAAACGTTTAAGTACTTAATAGGAGTTCAACACTATGTCTGATCGCAAAACAGTTATCATTGGTTGCGGGCCTGCGGGTTTGGCGGCCGGTTATGAGCTTTCAAAACGCAATGAAAAAGTGGTCTGCATCGAACAGGACAGTATCGTTGGCGGGATCACTAAGACGCTTACACATAACGGCTTTCGTTTTGACATTGGCGGCCATCGTTTTTTTACCAAACTTGATCGCGTTAACAAACTCTGGCACGATGTTCTGCCTGACGATTTTCTAAACCGCCCGCGTCTTAGTCGCATCTATTACAAAAACAAATTCTTCAACTACCCGCTCAAACCGCTAAACGCACTTGCTGGGCTTGGACTGATCGACAGCTTTTCAATCCTCGCAAGCTACCTCAAGGCCCGAGTCAAACCTTACCCCAACGAAAATACTTTCGAACAATGGGTCACCAACCGCTTCGGCAAAAAACTCTATCAGACTTTCTTCAAAACATACACCGAAAAGGTCTGGGGTATTTCATGCAGCGAGATCCAGGCCGAATGGGCCGCTCAACGAATCAAGGGCCTGTCACTTACATCCGCCGTAAAAACTGCCATCTTCGGCGACCGCAATAAAAACATCAAAACCCTTATTGGCGAATTCGAGTACCCGCGCCTCGGCCCGGGTCAGATGTACGAAGCGATGGCAAAAAGGATCACCGAACTCGGCGGAAAGGTCCTGATGAACACTTCCGTCGTAAAGCTCAATACTGTTGACAGCAGCATAACCTCGGTTACCATTCAGAACCCCGACTCAACCCAGACAACAATCGACGCGAGCGACGTTCTTTCCAGCGCCCCGATAACCGACCTTATCCGCATGATCGCGCCCGAGCTGCCGTCCGAAGCGATAACTGCCGCCGAAAAACTCACCTACCGCTCACTGCTAACCGTGAATCTGATGCTTGACAATAAAGAGACCTTCCCCGACACATGGATATACGTCCACTCTCCGGATGTAAAAGTCGGCCGTATCCAGTGCTTTAAGAACTGGTCACCTGACATGGTTCCTTCGGCCGACGTATCGTCGCTGGGCCTGGAATACTTCTGCGACCAGAACGACGACCTCTGGAATACGCCCAACGAAAAGCTGATCAAGATGGCCAAAACCGAGATCGCAAAATTAAAACTCGCAAACCCCTCTGCCGTATTCGACGCATTTGTGATACGCTGTGCGAAAACGTACCCGGTCTATTCAATGGACTACCATGATAATCTCGATGCGGTGAAATCACATCTTGCCCCATACAAGAACCTGCAGTGCATCGGCCGCAACGGTATGTTCAAATACAACAACATGGACCATTCTATAATGTCAGGACTGCTGGCAGCCGATAACATATTAGGCGCAGATAACGATCTCTGGACAATTAACACCGAC
The DNA here is from genome assembly GCA_030641315.1 of Anaerohalosphaeraceae bacterium. Taxonomy (GTDB): domain Bacteria; phylum Planctomycetota; class Phycisphaerae; order Sedimentisphaerales; family Anaerohalosphaeraceae; genus DAOWHR01. The sequence goes on from DAOWHR010000243.1 coordinate 3,471, forward strand.
GAAAGCTATCACGAACAGTCGCAGCAATAATGAAAGAGAAAATATGCTTGATATATCACTATACGGATCTCGATATAATTTCCCTGTTTCTGCGCGCCAACTATCGCTGCGACCGTAAATTAGGGCTTTGCTCGCGAAATTTTACTACCCTAAAGGGTATGGAGTTACCGAATGAAAGTATTGTTTGACATGGTTGATACACCACATGTGCACTTTTTTAAGCAGTTAATCTGGCTATTACAGGACCATGGCCACGAGGTCCTCGTCACCGCACGCGAAAAAGACGTTACGATAAACCTCCTGAAAACCTACAAAATAAACTATATATGCATCAGCAAAAAAGGCACCGGCCTGATCGGGCTGGCATGGGAACTGTTCACCCGCAATCTCAAATTGATAAACATCGTCCGTAAATTCAAACCCGACGTAATGCTCGCAAAGAACGGCGGAGCGTCTATCGGCCCGGTCGGATTTCTGATGCGTGTACCGCGTCTTGTTCTTGAAGATACCGAACACGCGAAACTCCAACGGATGATCGGCCTGCCCTTCATGACAAAGATCATGACCGGCACCGGCTACCTCCACGACCACGGCAAAAGACAACGCCGCTTCAAAGGTGTCTGGCCCCAAAGCTATCTCGCACCGCGGTTCTTCACCCCGGACCCGGATAAACTTCGACAATACGACATCGATCCCGACCAGCCGTATATTATCCTTAGAACCGTAGCATGGGAAGCGGCCCACGACGTAGGCCACAAAGGCGTGGACCTGCAAACGCTTACCGAAGTGGTAAACGGTTTGTCAAAATTCGGCAGAGTAATTATCTGCTCCGAAAAACCGCTCCCGGCCGAACTTGCCCAATTTCAAAACCCGGTTCCCGTTGAAGACGTCCACCATCTGCTGGCGTTCGCGACACTATACATAGGCGAAGGAGCTTCGATGGCCGCCGAAGCAGCGGTACTTGGCACACCTGCCATCTACTGCAATCCGCTGCCCCTGGGCTACGTAAAAGCAATGGCCGACGATTACCAGCTTATAACTATCGCTGATGACTTCCAGCACGCACTGATCATTGCCGATCAGCAGCTAACGGACCCTGACTTCCACAGCCAATACCAGCAAAGGTCGCAGGCATTCATCGACCAGTCAGACGACCTGACTGACTTCATGCTCGAAACAATAAAACAGGTTGTCAAACCCGATGTTACAGATAAATGATCGTTCACCGAAAGCAATAAATAAATGTTGAAATGGTTCAAAAACATTCTGGGTATTATCATACTGGCTTTCCTGGTGTACTACCTCTCACAACACTGGCACCAGCTCAAGGTTCTGCTTAAGCTAAGACCCCTCGACATTTTGGCCCTCTACTTTCTAACCGCGATCGGCACAACAAACAATGCCCGGATTTTCCAGTTATTGCTGAGACAGCTAAACGCTCACTTACCCCTTCCCAAAGCGGTCCTCCTCCAAAGCGCAACCCGTGTCCTCAACTACATCCCCATGAAGTTCGGTACAGTCTTTCGCGTCAACTACCTGAAAAGATTCTACGGCCTATCCTACACCGATTCTATAACCGTTCTTTCGCATTTGGCTCTTCTTACCGCTTTCACCGCAGGGCTTATCGGCCTTGTCTCACTTGTTTCTGAGTATGGTCTGCAGGGTAATGACAACCGGATCCTCGCCCTGGCGTTTCTGGGCCTTTCGACCACGGCGTCAGTTTTTTACTTTGTTCCCTTCCCCGTTCCAAAAGCGGAAAATAAATTCACAAAGATCTTCAAAAAATTCATTACAGGTCGTCAATCCATTTCCCGAAACCTGAAAACAACATCGCTCTGCATCGCTCATTTTGTATTGACTTTTGTGATGTCCTCACTAAGATTCTGGATAATATATCGTACCATGGACGTGGACATCTCTCCGGTTGGCTGTCTCGTATTAGGAGCGGTCGGTTTCGGCTCGGTCGTTCTGGGCCTTACTCCCGGCTCACTCGGGATACGAGAGGTTCTGCTCGGTTCCGCAGCAGTTGTAATAGGTATCCCACTCGAGGTCGGAATACTCGCTGCTATGTTCGACCGGGCGATAATGCTTAGCTGGACATTCGTGGTGGGCGGCTCTTGCGCATTGTGGCTCTGGCGCGAGGATCCGCAGGACTTTAAAGATGCGTCCCAGTCAACAGGTCTAAAAAAACAAAGGCAGTTAATGAATAATGAGTGAATCGACAAAAAAAAATGATCGCCTGACAGTACTCATCAGCGGCTCAAGCCTTTCGTCAAACAAAGGCGCGATGGCAATGACCCTTGTCCTCGCCCAGCAAATGCGAAAACGCGATCCAGACTGCAAACTAAGACTCCTCAGCAAATATCCGGACCAGGATATCCTCGCCGCCCAAAGGCTCGACATCGAACTCGTTCACGCAAAACCATCATCGGTTGTAACTTTCACATTGCTGAGATCGATCCTTGCCGCGATGATAAAACCGCTGCCTAACAGATGGCTCTATAACGATATGATCAGGGCATACGAAGATGCTGACATCCTCGTCGATATGGGCGGCGTTACTTTTTCCGATGATAGGGATTGGCGCGGTCTGCTGCTCAGTATCGGCTGGCTGATGCCTGCCGTCGCGACAAACACCTCCTTCGTAAAACTTTCCCAGGCTCTTGGCCCTTTCAAAAAACCGATGAATAATATTTTCGCAAAGTTCCTTCTCAAAAGAGCCTCCCTCGTCATCGCAAGAGGAAAAGGAACTTCGCAAAATCTCGACAAACTCATTCCGGGCGGCATCACCCACCATTTATGTACGGATGTTGCTTTTCTTCTGGAACCTGCCGCTGCCGATGAGATTGACCACTATCTTAGCAGCAATGATCTACCGCAAAATAATTTTATCGGCATAAGCCCTTCAGCAGTAGTCGACAGAAAGGCAAAAGCAAAAGGCATCGGCCAGCTATACAGGAACTCACTCAAACATTTGGTCGAGCATGTCCGCACAACGACCGACCGACCCGTCATGCTGGTCCCTCACGCCTGGCCCCAGAGCGGTAAAGGCCGCGAGGACATGGAACTGTGTTGCGACATCTATGATGAGCTTGACAGTTTTGATAATGTTTTCGTTATAAAGGACAATCTCGACGCCGCTTTGCTTAAAGGCATCATCGCCCGAAGCGAAGTCTTCATTGCCTGCCGCTTCCACGCAATGATCGCGGCTCTAAGCTCAAACGTTCCCGTCCAGGTTGTCGGCTGGGGACACAAGTACAATGAGATCATGGAACTGTTCAGGATGGAAAAATTCTGCTGCGATTTCACTTCCGCGACACCTCAGGACCTTGCTCGCTCGTTCGATGAAATGTGGCAAACAAGACAGGACCTAAACACCACGATCACCGACAATCTGGAACAGGTTCGCCAGTCTTCCGCGCAAAACTTCCATCTGCTCGAAAATCTCCTCACCGAAAAGGGCCTGCTATGAAGGACCAGCCGGAATATATAACGATATCGGGCGTAGTCGATGACGGCCTCTGCTGTTTCTGCGGAGCATGTAAAGGCATTTGTCCCGCCTCTGCAATAAGTATGGAACTCAAAGGCTCTTTCCCAAAGCCGATAGTCGATGCCGACACATGTACAAATTGCGGATTATGCGTCGATATCTGTCCGGGTCACTCGGTTGATTTCGATAAACTCAACAAAGAAACATTCGGCCAATTACCCGAAGACAAAATACTCGGCTGTCGCCAATTCTGCTGCGTCGGCGCCGTCACAGACGAAACCGAAAGAAACAAACGAACATCAGGCGGCCTGGCAAAAGAGATCGCAATCTGGGGACTCGAAACAAACCAGTGGCAGGGCGTCCTCACCAGCCGTCTTTCCGAAGAAAATTCCCTGCGATCCGAAACTTTCATCGCCCAAACTCCCGACCAGATCAACTCCGCATCAAGCAGTCTCTATTGCCCCGTTACCCCTTGTGCAACATGGCAGCACCTTCGCGACTTCCCCGGCAAAGTCTGCTTCATCGGAATCCCCTGTCACATACACGCACTTAGAAAAGCTCAGTCGAAAATAAGTTGGCTCCGTGAAAAAATAGTTTTTTCCATTGGTCTTTTCTGCTCGGGAACTCCCGGTTACTGGGCAACCGAAGCCTTCCTTCGTTACCACAACATTGATCCGGAAAAAGTAACATCTTTTGAATATCGTTCCCAAGGCTGGCCCGGCCGCGTAACCGTCCAGGCCCAGGGACAAAAAGAACAATATTCATTTGCCCGTGGCGCCGCCGCCAGTTTCTTTGACCAGTTGAAATTCAACGCGGCCTTCCAGCGAAGAGGCGCTTTCGTCAACAGACGCTGCCTTACTTGCCCGGACCATCTCGCAGAACTTGCCGACATAAGCCTCGGCGACGCATGGCACAAAGAATATTCCGGCGACACAAAAGGTCTCAATCTTGCCTTCGTCCGTTCGCCCAACGCCCAGCGGATATTAGACGATATGCAAAACGCCAAAAGAATTTTCACCGAAAAGATACCGTCGGCAAAGGCTCTGCAAAGCCAAAAAGCCTGCCTCCTGACAAAGAAAAAACTTGCCCCCACAATAAGTATTCTGAAACGAAGATCGATTTGCGTCCCCCAAATAACCGGCCAGCCACAATACAAAACCACAATAAAAGAAAAAATGGCCGCATGGATGGAAATAAAACAGATCGATATGGCCAAAACATACGGCAAATGGCGTTTATTACCCCTCGCAGCCCTGATCATGGCAATAATAAGACGACTACAGCCAAAAGATTTCCCGGAGGACGAAACTGATTGACACCCTGAGTTTAAGCTCAACAGTTCACCGCTGCCGTTAGCGGATTGTGCTGGACTTTTAAAGCCTGATTTTGTATAATGACCCTTTTTATAAGCCCCTGTGCCATTGGAGACAGATCATGAAAATGATAATTCAGATACCGTGTTATAACGAAGAAGAAAACCTCGCAACGGTTATCGCCGACCTCCCGCGAGAGGTACCGGGCATTGACGTCCTCGAATACCTCATCATCGATGACGGCTGCACCGATAACACCGTCCAGGTCGCCCGCGACAACGGCGTGCACCACGTACTTTCCCTCGGCACAAACAAGGGACTTGCTGTTGCATTCATGGCAGGCCTTCACAGGTGCGTCGAACTTGGCGCAGACGTCATAGTAAACACCGATGGTGACCACCAATACCAGGGTAAATATGCAATTGACTGCGCGATACCGATCATCGAAGGCAAAAGCGACATCGTCGTAGGCATCCGCCCCATCGACAGCATGGAATATTTCTCGTGGCTAAAGAAAAAGGCCCAGCGCCTCGGCTCCTACGTTGTCCGTCAGCTATCCGGCACAGACATACCAGACGCGACCAGCGGATTCCGTGCATATTCCAAAGAAGCCGCGCTTAAGCTTCATGTTTTTAACCCATACGACTACGCCCTCGAAAATATCATTCAGGCCGGTCACATGGGCATGAGAATATCACACGTACCGATCGACATAAACCCGAAAACGCGCGTCTCACGTCTGTTTAAATCAGAATTCCACTATGTCCGCCAGTCCATCCCCATCATCCTGCGGTCATACATCATCTACAAACCACTGCGAACATTCCTGTACTGTTCAGTCCTGCCGGGTCTGCTCGGATTGATCCTCTGCGTCAGATTCCTCTGGCATTACTTCACCGGCTCGGGCTCCGGTTATATCCAGTCGCTGATACTCGCTGCCATAATGCTCATAATCTCGGCACTTTTGATGGCGCTGGGGGTATTCGCAGACCTTATCAGCGCAAATAGAAGACTAATGCAGGAAACACTTTTTCAGATCAAGAAACAAAACTACATCTCGCAAAAGTAGACCAGTGCTTTGTCCGCTGAAAAATGTCCGGTCGGCGCCGCACCGAACTGATAGATGTGTTCAAGGCCGAAACAGCCAATGTTAAAGCATTGGC
>DAOWHR010000110.1 GCA_030641315.1 Anaerohalosphaeraceae bacterium
GGAGCGATGACCTCCTGGCCGATGGCGCGCTTAGCGAGGTCGATGTTGATCGGCTCGCCCGTGGTTTTGGCGGTGGCGTAGATAATGGTCAGTGCGCCTTCGAGCTCGCGGATATTGGCCTGGACCTTGCGGGCGATGTACTCGGCAACGTCGTCGGGTATTTCGAGGCCGCGGAGGTGGGCCTTTTTCTGTACGATCGCGATCCTTGTTTCGTAGCTTGGCGCATCGAGTCTTGCAACGAGTCCCCATTTGAATCGGCTTATGAGGCGATCCTCGACAGCGGGCAGTTCGCCTGGTGCGCAGTCTGCGGTCAGTACGATCTGTTTGCGGTTATTGTAAAGCGCATTGAATGTATGAAAGAATTCTTCCTGTGACTGTTCACGCTGTCGGAGGAACTGAATGTCGTCGATGACGAGAATATCCGAGGAACGACACAATCTCTGGAAATTAAGCAGGTCGCCCTTTTCAATCGCGCTGATGAATTTATTTACGAATGTTTCACAGCTTAGGAACTGAATTTTTACATCCGGTTTTCTTGTTCTCGCCTCGTGACATATCGCGTGCTGGAGGTGGGTTTTGCCGAGTCCGACGCTGCCGTAGAGGAAAAGCGGATTGTATGTGTTACCGAGCGAATGGCTGACGGCGATACAGCTTGCGTGGGCCAGGCGATTGCATGGGCCGACGACAAAATTTTCAAATGTGTAGTCCGGGTGGAGCCTTACCGGTGAAAGAGTCGCGTCTTCTGCAGGCTTTGTTTGCTGTACGTATGAATCGCCTGTTACAGAAAAAGCCACGCTTACGAGGTGGCCTGTGATGGACTGGGCCGCTTGAGAGAAGTCGGCCAGGCAGTTATCCTGAAGGAACTGGGCCTTTGCCTGATCGGGGCAGCCGATATCGAGAACGCCGTGGTCGAACTGAGTAATGACGAGGTCATCGAACCATTTGCGCGTATTTACCGGATCGAGTACTTTCACTCGTGCCAGAATGTCATCAAAAATATCAACCGCGTCCTGTGTTGCCAAGCTCATTCCCTTTATATATATCAGGGAACCTCCAACAATTCATTTTGGCGGACAATAATAATGGTGCCGCTCAAAAAGAATTATCAAAACTTACCCTTACCTGTTTATTTTCAGGTGCAACATAAAATAACACCCATACATCATTAATATTCGTGATTTGAATCCGTTCTCAACCGCATGGGTTGAAATTGAGGTGCCTTCCATAGCAAAAGTGTACGTTTAGAAATTAACTTGGAAAGAGTTTTTTGTCAAAGGAAAATATCGGCATGTTTATTAAATTTGTTTTTACTTTTTATAATACCTTTTGCAGTATATATTTCTGTTAACCAAAAATATTGTATAATGCGAGTGGTTTTGAAAAAACTTTCTATCATATTTGGTAAGTCAACAGGATTTACTTCTCGAAATGTCAACTTGGGTAATATAGACGGGGGGGAAAGGTATATAGGATGTTGCAGCTCATTAGGGTTTATCTTTTTTTGCAGTCGGATGGTGAGCATTTTTTGAATTTTTTGAAGACGGTGGCGAAGTACTGGCTTGAGGTGAAGCCGCACTTGAATGCGATGTCTGTGATTGACAATTCGGGTTTATTTTCTATTAATTCTGCTGCGGCCTGGACGCGGTGGTAGTTTAGGAACTGAACGGGTGTCATGTTTGTTATCTGTTTGCATAGATTGCAGAAGCAGGTAACGCCGATGTCACATTGCTGAGCCATTGTTTCGGATGTCCACATGTGCGCGAGATTGTCGATGCTGCTGTGCAGATCGTCAAGGAACATCTCTACGGTTCTTCTGGTGCTGGTAAGCTCGGGTTTCAGGCTGATGTTCTTTTGTTCGAGTGTGTCGAGCAGTGAGATGAAGAGCTGGTTTATCAGGACCGCTAAGTGTGAAGTTCTTCGTGATGAGTCCTTTTCTTTTATTGTCCGTGCGATCTGCTGGAAACAATGGTTCATTTCGGGCATTGCGTGCCAGACGTGTTTTTCGTTGTGTCTTAGCAATGTCGTAAGTCGTTTGAGGTCGGCAGGGCTTAGTACGATCCAGTGGGGCCACTGCCATTTCTGGTGTGGTCTTTTGATCCCTACATCGAGAATGATCCAGTGGAGACGGCCGGAACCGATGTTTGGATTTCCGACGCGGTGGGGCTGCCATGGTCTTGTTATGGTCAGATCGCCGGTTTTGAGGGTGTAGTTATTCTGGCTGACCTCGAACGGGGTTGAGCCTGTTTCCATGAAAGTCAGCTCCAAACCTTCGTTTCTGTGCCAGTCGAGTCCCCAATTCTGGGCGCCTACTGCATCCCAGCAGCCTAATGACAAGAGTTGAGGCAGTTCGTCTGTAAGTAGTTTCTGGCCGGGGTATCCCTGACGAGCCAGGGCGGTAAGCTCAATATTTCCCTGTTTTACGGCGTTTAGGACGGGTTGGCACCTGTCGGCCTGGTACTTTTTGCCATGATCTTCGTATTTAGAGTTTTGAATTGCCATCAGCTCACTAAATGTTCAATATTTCACACTGACGAATATTTATAGACATAGACTAAATCACTTTATAACATAGTAATATTGATAATAGCAAGGGCTGGTTCAGCAGGTTCGGTCATTTTTGTAAAATTGCTAATTCCGTACGGAGAAAGAACATGTTTTACAATTCTTCAAACAGACTCGGTAGGTCCGAAAGGAATACAGGTTTCACTTTGATCGAGCTGCTTGTTGTGATTTCAATCATCGCTTTGCTGCTTGCGATATTGATGCCTGCGTTGGGGAAAGTGAAAGAACATGCCAGAAAGATCGTATGCGGTTCGAATCTGCGCCAGTGGGGATTGGCGACGACTCAATATTCGACAGATAATGATGGAAAAGTAATGGCTACAGTTAATACATGGGGGGGCGGTGAGGAAGGGTTGATAGCGTGGTGCGTTGACAGTACTATTAAAGCTCATCCGGGTGAGTTTAATCTGCAGGCGATCGATCCGTATATGCCGGGCTTTGATTATAATAACCGGAATCTTGGCGATGTGTGGCTTTGTCCGGCAAATAAGATGGACTATCAGGCTATGACGGAAGATCACTGGGACTCTGCAGGGTTTATTGTTATGGAGTATTCGTACTGGGGGCGAGCTGATATCTGGCGTGACGGTGTGGCAACCCATCGGGAGCAGCTTACGGGTAAATATCCGGACAGCAGGAAAGTTCTGATCTCGGATACCTGTTTCAGATTGCAGGGCACAGGAGGTTATCTGTATAATCATGGCAAGAACGGTTCGTCTGTTCACAGGAACCCGGAAAGGCTGGGCGGCAGGATGGATACGGGTCCGCCTGAGATAACGGGTATGAACAGATGTTTCGGTGACGGCCATGTCGAGTGGAAAAAAGGCAGTGAGTATGATACCGTTCTGATGAATGACTGGGGCGATATCACAGAACCGAGAGTGCGAAGCGGAAATGTCAGTTTCTATTGACCAGTTTTTTTGAAGGAGTTGTGAATGTCTGGCAGACAATTATATGTTTTGATGGAAATGCTTGTGGTTTGTTTTGTGTCAGATGTGCAGGGTGAGAGTTACTTTGCCGAGGACGATCTGGATGTTGGGGCGATGATCGGTTCGATCGGGGGCGTGGTGGGTGAAATTGACGGCAATGCTACTGTGGTTAGCGAGTCTACGCTGCATGACGCTGATAATCATGTTTGGGGCGCGAGCGTCATCAAGGGCGATGACGGTAAGTATCATATGTTTTACTCGATCTTTGAGTATGGCGTGGGGAAGCTGCCATTCAGTGACAGCTGGGTGATGACGTCAAAGATCGCGTATGCGGTTTCGGAGTATCCGGACAGAGGATTTGTTTTTCAGAAGGTTGTTCTAACGGGACGCAAGGATGAGGGCAGACCGGATATGTGGGATGCTCAGTCGGCGCATAATCCGCACATTAAATATTTTTACGGCAAGTATTATCTTTACTATGTAAGTTCGCGCGATCCGGGTGAGCAGGCGGCGGGGTCGGCTGGTGCGAATCTAAGTGCGCGAAACCGTACTCAGCAGAAACAGTGCATCGGTGTTGTTGTTGCTTACAGTATTGACGATCTGGTCAACGGCAAAGGGAAACGCTGCGAAAAACCGATCCTTATGCCGAGGACCCGTGTTAAGAGCAAAGACGTCGTCGATCCATCGCCAGAGGGGACGATTGCAAAACCTGATAATCTGATCGTTGTGAATCCCGCGGTTATTAAGAGGCCAAGCGACGGGAAGTATCTGCTTTATTTTAAGGGGAACCTTTACGATCCGGGATGGCGCGGGGTGCATGGTGTTGCTATTGGTGATACGCCGGTGGGACCTTTTAAGGCGCTTGATAATTTTGTTTTCGATGTGAAGCTGCCTGACGGACGGATCGCAAGCGCGGAGGATCCTTACGTTTGGTACGACAACCATCGCAGACTGTTTTATGCGGTTTTGAAAGATTTTAGCGGCAAGATAACGGGTGATAAGCCGGGGCTTGCGCTGGTGGTATCGCAGGACGGTATCGAGTGGCGTGTCGCGCGAAACCGAAACGTAACCAGAAAGCAGCTTATGTTTGAAAATGGTAAAGTGGTCGATGTTGCGAACCTTGAAAGGCCGCAGCTGCTGACTGACAACTTCGACAGGCCGAAGGTATTGTACGCTGCTTGCAGGTTAAAGGGGAGCAAGGGGGCGGCGTTTAATGTGCAGATACCTTTGCGTCAATCCATGAACAGAATATCACAGGACGGTAAAGGCGTAGTGGTGCTGGAAGAGGGCAAAGAAGTGCTTCGATATTTGTTTGTCGGCAAAGCGGCAAAGCCCTATATCGAAAAGCTTCTGACGCCGAGCGGGATCAATGTTCTGGTCGATTCGCCTGCGGATCATGTTCATCATCATGGTATCATGTACGCAATGGATGTTAACGGGGTAACGTTCTGGAATGAAGCAGTCAAGTGCGGAAGGGAACTTCAGAAGCATACAGACGATATTCAATTCAATCATTTTTCATTCAACGGCAAGAAGAAAAGCAGTGCTTCGTTTACGGGCAGGATAGACTGGGTTGCGCCAGCTTGGGATATTCCATATATTCATGAGAAAAGAATAATCAAGGTAAACAGCAGTGACGACGGGCCGAGGGTGGTTACGTGGGAGAGTATTTTCAGTTTGGCAAAGGACCGTAAAACGGCAAAATTCACCGGTGAGCATTTTCATGGATTGGGGCTGCGGTTTGTACCGGCAATGAATACTGGTGGAAGATTCTTTAGTTCCACCAAGGACGAGGGGAAAGTTTTCAGGGGTGACGAAAGGCTCAGAGGCGGGCACTGGTGTGCTTATACCGCGAAAGCTGAAGGCAAAGACGTGACAGTTGCGATGTTTGACGGGAAAGATAATGTTCGTAAGGCAACGTGGTTTTCGATGACAAAACCGTTCGCGTTTTTTGGAGCGACTATCGAACTTTATAAAACGCCATACGTGCTTGAAAAAGGTAAAGAGCTTAAACTTTGTTATGGTGTTGCTCTTTGGGACGGTGTGATAAGTGATGAGGTGATTGAAACTGAATATCGAAAGTGGTTGAGGAGTAAATAAACAATAAAAAGTTTAGGAACATTATTAACGCAAAGTCTGGATTCCAGCCTTCGCTGGAATGACACAGACGCAGCAGATGTTGTTATAGGAACAAGTGGATTCGGTTCCTGACGTGAGTTAAGAATGATGTTGAGTGCTGGAATGACAGGAGTGAGATATTTTAGAAAGGTATGTATGATGAGTAATAAGAATGTCAGCAGGCGTGAATTTATTAAGAGCGGGGTTGCTGCGGGTGCTGTGCTTGGTTTACCAACTATCGTCCCAGGTTCGGTGTTTGGTGCTGATGCGCCGAGTAATCGTGTTAATGTCGGGATGATCGGGTGCGGGGGGATATCGAACTATCATACGAACTACATGAAAAGTTTTGCAGACGTTCGGGTGATTGGTGTATGTGACGCGTACAAGAGCAGGCGAATCGCGAAAGCCGCTGATTTTAACAAGCATTATGGTGGTGAGGTTACAAAGGTCCATGAGGATTTTCGTGAGATACTCGGGCGGGCAGATGTTGACGCAGTTATCGTTGCCGCTCATGATAACTGGCACACTCCGATGTCGATTGCCGCGGCAAAGGCTGGCAAAGATGTGTACTGTCAGAAACCTTTGTCGCTGGACCTTGGGCGGACGAGTATCCTGAGGAAAGTTGTGAACGATAATAAACGGGTGTTCCAGTTTGGAACGCAGTACCGGTCGATGACGATGTATCGGCAGATGGTCGAACTGGTTCGCAACGGATACATCGGCAAATTGAAGCATATCGACGTGTGGTGTCGCAACGTGCAATATAATGCAGGCAGTTATAATGTTAAACCTTATGGATCGGCTGTGGAAATTCCTGTGCCGGGCGATCTTAACTTTGACGCATGGCAGGGGCCGGCGCAGATGGTGCCTTATACCGTGGACAGGACGACGAACTGGGGCGGATACCATTGCCCGGAGACGTCGCTGGGCTTTATTGCTGGGTGCGGGATTCATCCGCTTGGGATCGCACAGTGGGGTAATAAGGCTGACAATACCAGCCCGATACGCTATAAGGGAAAAGGTACGGTGCCGACCGAAGGTATTTATCGAACGCTGGAAACATGGGACGTTATGTGTAATTATGAAAACGGCGTAACGCTTCGAGTTATGGATCATCAAACTGCGAAGGATGTTGTGGCGAAGTATAATCCGCGGCAATGGCATGACGGTGACGGCGTTGTGTTCCACGGTGAAGACGGATGGATCGGTGAGTGCTGGGGCGCGTTCCATTCAAGCGACAAGATGATCTGGAAAACCGCGCTTAAGCCGGGCGAAGAAAGACTGCCTGTGTCGCCGGAGCATAACCGTAACTTTATCGACTGCGTTAAATCCAGAGCCGAAACAATTTGCCCGGTTGAGATGGGTATTCGGTGTGACACGATCTGCCATATGGTCGATGCGGCGGTACGGACCGGTCGAACGATCAAATGGGATCCGAAGAAAGAGCAGATCATCGGTGATGATGAGGCGGCGAAATTACTGAGCAGGCCATACCGTTCGAAATGGAAAGTGTGGTAGGCGGTTCGGCTCATGTAAAATATTGAAATCAATCCACGAGCAAAGCCGTAACTTACGGTCGCGGCATTAGTTGGCCGCGCAGAAACGGGAAATTCAGATTAAGATCAAGAAAATATGACTGGGAGACTATTGTGTATATCAAGCAAAAAGGGTTTACTCTGATCGAATTATTGGTTGTTATTTCAATTATAGCATTGCTGCTCGCTATATTGATGCCGGCTTTGGGTAAAGTTAAAGCCAAGGCTATGGAAGTGTATTCGA
>DAOWHR010000003.1 GCA_030641315.1 Anaerohalosphaeraceae bacterium
AATTGAATGTTGACAGCCGGGACGGTCTCGGCTATACAGTGAGTCGGTGGTACATTATTGCTCCGCCAGGTGGTACAATTTTACTCCGCCGTTTATACAACCCCAGAAATTGAATTCTTGCTCTTGACAGATCGACAAACTCCAGTACATTTTAGCGCATTTTCCGATCAAATCGGTAACTTTTCGATCAAAACAGTGCAATAGTTGGCAATTTTACCCCAAAAAAGTGAAGTTGCCCATCTTAACAAAGTGCGTTTTTAGCCTAAAAACGCACTTTCCCCCAAAACATGTCCCACCTCACCAAGTGTCCATGGCCATCCGAAAAATACCTTAATATCGCCAAGGGCGATTCGTTTAATCCCTTAGGGTTTTGAGCTTAATTTTTGATTAGAATTTGGAAATTAAACCCAATCCCTACCGGTTCAAATTTGTCCAAATCGTTTCGCCATAATGCGGGAAGTGTTTATTAAAGTGCGTATCAGGATATAGGATTTGTTGATGGGGGAGAGGCAAGAGGTTATTGCTTGCTGGTAATCTATTTTGTTTTTGCTTTGCTTTTTAGCAGGAGGATCGCTTGTTTTGAGATCGAGGATATTATTCTTGGTATTGTGAATTTGAGGGGGGTTGGGTTTGCGTGGATGAAGTCTTTGCAGATTAGGGTTTTGTAGTCGTCGCCTATTGTTGTTATGTTTTCCAGGGTTGAGCAGCCGAACTTGATTTTTTTTGCGGCGTTTACTATGGGGAGGGTGTCGAGGGGGATGTTCATTATCTCTGCGCAGATGGTTTCGCAGGCTATGGGGTCGGTTGAGCCGATGATCGCACCGATGTGTCGCGGCTGGCCGTGTATCGGGCCCTGGCCCTGCATTGCCTGTACTGCGTCTATGATGTTTACGGCTGGTGCGAGGAGTTTGAATATTTCGACGAGCATTGTGCAGAAGTCTTCATGGCTGCCGCCTTTAGTGAAGTGGAGCATGGCTTTCTTTTTGCCTGCGACACAGCCGAACATGTTCTTTACTGCGATGGTGGCGGTTAGCTGCTGATGTGCCTTGAGCTTGGGGAGGTTTATTATTTTGTCGGCATTGAGGGCGTGGGTGCTGATTCCAATGCTGTTGCCTGCGATGTTCATGTACCTTCGTTTGCTGAGCTGCTTGCAGGGAACTGCGAGTTTTCTTAACGGTTCGGTGAGTCCCAGCGTGCTTACGCATTTTTCGACGTTGGCCCAGGCTGGCGAATCGCCTATGAAGGGCTTGGCTCCGATGTCCTTTATTGCGGCTGCGAGGGCGAGTATTACGGCTGGGTGTGTCTGGGCACATTGCTGGGGCGGTGAGGGGGCTATGAAGTTGGGCTTGATGAGGACGCTGTCGCCCGGCGCGATGAAGCTGGTGATGTTGAGCAGGTCAAGCTGTCTTTCGATGGCGGCGCGAATCGTCTGGTCGCTGTAGTCGGGGGCCGCTGTTACGGCGACTGTCGCATTGGCGGTGTTGATTCCGTTGGGGGCTTTCACTTGTCGACCCTTGTGCAAAGGAACATGTACAGCCGGACCAGGGGAACATTGTTTTGAATATGGTAGCCGAGATCGATGGTTACTGTGTCGGTGTTTTTGAAGGGCATTGGATAGTCGCCTGCGAAATTGAAGAACAAGTTTTTGACTTCGAGGTGTTGATAGCTGTATTGCGTGCATCCGAGTAAGAGGTAATCGCCCTGGGCGAGTTCCATTCGCATGGATGTGAAGTCAAACGGAGTTTCGGATATCTTTTTGTCAGCTGGAATCAGTGAACTACTCGAATATTTTTTGTGCATTGCTGTGATATTAACGACTGCGGCGGTTTCGCCGGGCTGAGGGGATAATGCCCTAATCTTAAACGCGGCCGTTCCGGGTGGGAGATGGATGCCTGTGTCATGGTTTTCAGCATCGATATAAAATGCCTCTATAGGCCGATCGATCATGTTTACATCGATACGGTCGCCCTGTGTGTCGAAGATAATCAGCTTGCTTGTGAACACTTTTCGTACTCTTGCGGTTCGGAAGGCTTTTGCCATGTTGGGCCATATCTGCTGATTGCCTGTGGCGGCACGGAAGCCATTTACGGTGAACATTTTTTTGTTGTTGTACGCGATGCCGGTATCTGGCATTATGTCGAAAGCTTTTTCTATTTCGGGGTAGTTCTGTGCGGGCAACTCAAATGTCGTAATTTCGAATTGTATTTGCCTGGGTAAGGGTTCCTGGTCGATGGGGGCCAGGTCGGTAATTTTGATCCCTTCGATGGATGGGCGGAAAGGCTTGTTTTGCGGCTGCTGACATCCGGCTGATGCGAGCAGAAGTATTACGGCAGCGCATATATATTGGGTACATTTTGTCATAGCAGCGATGGTAGCGGAATTGAGCGGATATGTCAACCTGTCAATGCGTCCGTAAAGTTGGTTAAATGGCAAATCTTGGTGATACGCAAAACTCCAAGGCGATCGTTTGTACGAGTGAGTGGGCCAATCGCGGGTTTGAGGAAAATCCTGCTCTGTCGATCCGCTGTACGCGTGCGTAATTGGAGAGTTTACCTCCATAGTCAAGGAATCCGTCAGTCGGCGGTACCGACATTTCTACGCTTATCAATTGGCCGTCAGCGAGGCCGGAGCCATTGATCTCGATCAAAGCCCCGCCTGAGCTTACATCGACTGTGCTGCCAGTATATGTTCTGCAGGATGAGTTCCCTACGCTTTGACACACAACGCCCAGTTTTAAGGGCAGACGCTTATGCGTCCTTCTGTCTCTGTCACCTTCCATGGATTCGGTCCTTTCAGTTAATTGTCCGTAAGACAGTGTTGCAGTATTCGTAGCGAGCAAACCTTATGCCATAATATCGATGTTCATTTTGCCTGATTTAACATTTCTAAGTATATATTCGGCAGTGCTTTATGATCCATGATGAAGATACTCTTTCATTTTCCGGTCAAGAGGCCCCTGCGGTGTTTAAGTAAATCAACACAGCGGTACTATCGGCATTGAATTTATACTATAAGTCTATATATACTACATTAAACGGTAAAATGCCAGTTATTATATGTGTTTTTCCAGCAATACTTTAAGTATTATTTGACAGTTGGCAACTGATTTTGTTTGAATATTAAGACGTCTGTGTTGTTTTTTTGCAACATTTCATTGACATATCAGCCAATTTCATGTATACTCGTGGTTCTTATATTCAACATTATCCTGATATAAGATATATCGTCAATATAAATCTTTACCATTAAAAAAGTGTTTTTTATGGGGCCATATTGAATCGTGATGTAGACAGATCAGCTTTTGGGGAACTTTGCGAGTCGATCATATCCTCTCTTTCTGTTGGTGTAATCTCCTTTGACGGGAATCTTAAGGTTATTGAGGCCAACGCACAGGCCTGCGATCTTATCGATGTTTCAGGTGATATCGGCGAATCGCTTAGAGCGGGGACGGACAAGAATATATGGTCCGACTGGGATGGTCAGGTTCGAGGTGTGTTGACATCGGGGAAAAAGGCTGAGTTTGAGGGTGTTAAATATGTTCGCAACGGGCACAGCAGGCTCCTTAATCTGATGTGTGCGCCGCTTGCGAGCAATGATCCTGCGAAAACGATAGGCGGTGCTTTGGTCATAGAAGACGTTACGGAAAAGATCGCGGTCGCTAATCAGCTTGCCCAGGCCGAGCGATTCGCGGCGGTTGGCAAGATCGCCGGCAAAGTGGCCCACGAGCTTAACAATCCTATGGATGGAATATTGCGATATATCGGTC
>DAOWHR010000301.1 GCA_030641315.1 Anaerohalosphaeraceae bacterium
ACCTCTGTAATCTCCCGTAATAACAACTGTAAAACTCGTTAAATGACGTTTTACAACCCATTATTACAGGTTTTTAGTTACAGTGGTACAATTTTCAACCGCCCGCCAGGTGGTACAATTTTGCTCCGCCGTTTATAGTCATTAGGTGTTTTCCTGTTATTTTATTACGTGTGACCCTGGGCGGCGGCCCAGGGCTAAATAATTTGGAGGCACGCTTTGCGTGCGGTTGTTTTATTGGGGGTTGCGTGTTTTGTGGCGGACATTGTAATTGTTGGTTCTGGGTCCCAGCCTGCGCTGGGATGACATTCATGCGCTGGGATGACAATCTTTGCGCTTTTGGATGACACGGGGTGGTGGTTTTTTTTGAAGTTCGGTTTTGTTTGTTTTTGACATGAATTGCGCTTGACCTATCTTGCTGTTTGGTGGAAATCTTTAATTTTTTAATTGCTTGCTGGGGCTTGGGTTACGTGTTTTGGGGGTTGGAAATCTTTGTGGAAATCGCATCAAACGTGCAAGTTCGTGCCTTTATAGGGGAGGGAATAATTTGGGATTTGGGATTTGGGAACTGGGATTTGGGAATGGTTAAGATCTGGTGTACGGTTTTGGTTTGGCAGAGGATTTTATTATGGAAAAGTTTGAGAAGGAACGGCGGTTTGTTGAGAGGCGTGCTTGCGGGGTTAGCTACAGCAAGATCGCGAGCGAGATCGGTGTGAGCAAGGGTACGCTTATCGGGTGGAGCAAGAAGATGGCAGCGGAGATCAATAACCTGCGGGCGGTTGAGCTTGAGCGGCTTCGTGAGGAGTTTCTTATTTGCAAGGAACATCGGATACGGATGCTTGGGACGCAGCTTGGTCAGGTTATGGAGGAGATATTGAATCGCGATCTTAGCGGAGTGTCGACGCATCGGCTGTTTGAGATACAGGCGCGGCTTGGCAGGGAGCTTGCCGTGGAGTGCGATGATGAGATGGTGTTCGTGCGTGAGAGGCAGGCGGGCGGGGTTGAGGCGATGAAAGAACTACTCAAGAAGACGGAGACCTGGAAGGGGTGAGAAACAGTAGTTAATAGTTAAGGCATGTACCCTGGTTGTGTTTTGCGGCGGCTTTGCTCGTCCAATAAAAAAGGCAGGGGCTTTTTGGGCCTCTGCCTTTTGATGATCGTATATTCTGGATTCCAGCCTTCGCTGGAATGACACAAACGTGTTCTGGAATGCCAGGAAATATTTTTTAGTACTTGAAGATCTCTCCGCCGTACTTTGCTGCTGATCCCAGTTCTTCGTGTATCCTTAGGAGCTGGTTGTATTTTGCTACTCTGTCAGAGCGGCAAGGTGCGCCAGTTTTGATCTGGCCTACGCCTGTGGCTACAGCGAGGTCGGCGATGGTTGCGTCTGAAGTTTCACCTGAGCGGTGACTCATTACAGCTGAGTAGCCGTTGTTGCGTGCCATGTTGATGGCTTCGAGAGTTTCTGTGAGTGTGCCGATCTGGTTGACCTTGATGAGGATCGAGTTTGCTGAACCTTCTTTTATGCCCTTTGCGAGGCGTTTTGTGTTTGTTACGAAGAGGTCGTCGCCTACCAGCTGGCACTTGTCGCCGAGCTTTTTCTGCAGCTTTGCCCAGCCTGCCCAGTCATCTTCTGCGAGGCCATCTTCGATGCTGACGATCGGGTACTTCTTGACCCAGTCGGCCCAGAGTGCGATCATCTTGTCTGAAGTTGTTTTCTTCTTGGGGTCGGACTTGAAGAACTTGTATGACTTGCTTGACTTGACCCACATTTCGGTCGTAGCAGGGTCGAGGGCGATCGATACGTCTTTGCCAGCTTTGTAGCCGGCCTTTTTGATTGCTACGAGGATCAGTTCGATCGCTTCTTCGTTGCGTGCGAGTGATGGTGCGAAACCGCCTTCGTCGCCGACGCCTGTGCTTAGGCCCTTGGACTTAAGGACAGCTTTGAGTGTGTGGTAGATCTCGGCACCCATCTGGAGGGCCTGGGGGAAATCCTTGGCGCCGACGGGCATTACCATGAATTCCTGGAAGTCTACGTTTGAGTCAGCGTGTGATCCGCCGTTGAGGATGTTCATCATGGGGACGGGGAGCATGTTTGCGTTGCAGCCGCCGATGTAACGGTATAGGGGCAGTTCGCAACTGATGGCTGCTGCTTTTGCTACTGCGAGTGAAACGCCGAGGATAGCGTTTGCGCCGAGCTTTGCCTTATTAGCGGTGCCGTCGAGTGAACACATGAATGCGTCAAGCTCTTCCTGAGCGAGAGCGTCCATGCCGATGACTTCCGGTGCGATGATCTCGTTGACGTTTTTGACAGCCTTTAGAACGCCCTTTTTCATGTAGCGTTTTGCTTTTGTGTCTCGAAGCTCTACTGCTTCGTAGGCGCCTGTGCTTGCGCCTGATGGTACTGCTGCGCGGCCGAATGAGCCGTCGTCGAGCATTACGTCGACCTCAACGGTTGGATTGCCGCGTGAGTCGAGAATCTCTCTTGCGTTAACATCTACTATCATGGTATACATTTTCTTTGTCCTTTCAAACATTTCTATTAGTCCGGAACCGGCCGGAACTTTATTACGGTCCGTACCAATACCCCTTGAGTATCGGTAAACGTGTAGAATCGTGCTGAGAGTACACGAAACGGGGTGTCAGGTCAAGAATTGAATTTAAAATTTTGAGAACATGCACCAGGCCAGTGGTTTTGTTGGAAATGTTGTTATATCTTAGCTGAGTGAAGTTTGTAGTATTCTCCGGCAATCTCACCGCAGGCGCAGGCGACCTTGTGCAATGCCCGGGCCAGAGGCGAAGATCGCAAAACCAATTAGATTGGCCAGCATCAAAACATAATATGCAGCAGCCAAAAAATCAATGACTTATGCATAATAGCGGCATTAGTCCCTAACACCGTTCCTATGAAGTCTACGATAACCAGAGGTTCGCAAGAAGAGTAAAATCCAGATAATCAACCTGTCCATCTCTATTGGTATCCGCTCTTTCATAATAATCATTGGATTTGTCGCCGCTATCATGCAGCCAGTAATGGCAAAACTCTGCTAGATCATTTAAGTCAACAACGCCATCGATAACTAAATCTCCAGCTAACGGATCCTTTACAAAAACTACACTAAAGGGTTCTGAAGGCTCGTAAACACCGACATCATCATATAGAATATAAGTTATCCATTGCATGTCCGCAGCACCTGATGGCGATGGGCTGCGATATTCCAAGTGCAAATGTGTATCTGGTAGTGCACTGTGATTTATCCAGTCACCTGATGTGTTTATCTCTATGCCCAAGGTAGAATTCCTGGCTATAAA
>DAOWHR010000229.1 GCA_030641315.1 Anaerohalosphaeraceae bacterium
AGATCGCAAACTGCATTGTCCACAATGGCAAACTTGCCTCAGGAACCATCGCCATCGGCGACGACGTAACCGCAAAAGTTGACGGCAAAAGATTCCTCACCATGAAAAACCACACCGCCACACATCTGCTCCAGTGGGCCTTACAGCAGGTTCTCGGTGATTCTGTAAAACAGCAGGGATCTCTCGTTTGTCCGGAATATCTGCGTTTTGATTTCACCTGGCCCAAAGCCCTCACCGACGAACAAACAATACAGGTTGAGAAGCTTATCAATGATAAGATCGCCCATGCCTGTCCGGTAACATGCACAGTAATGCCGATTGAAGAAGCTAAAGATCTTGGCGCGATGGCCCTGTTCGGTGAGAAATACGGTGACGATGTTCGTGTTATCAGTATCGGTTCAGATTGTAACCAGCCCATCAAGCAGGCATTCAGCCTCGAGTTCTGCGGTGGCACACACGTAACGAATACTTCACAGATCGCAGGCTTTAAGATCACAAAAGAAGAGTCCATCTCAGCAGGCGTTCGTCGAATAACCGCCCTGACCGGACAAAATCTAACAGCCTACCTCACCGAAAGAAGTAATATCATCGACGAGCTTTCACGTACACTAAAGGTACCAGCCGATCAGCTTGTCACAAGGGTACAAAAAGCCCTTGCTGATAACAAAAAACTTACCAAACAACTAAAGTCAGGCGCTTCAAACGCTGCTGTTAATACAAGATCAGAAGCAGATGCGCTGCTTGCAGATGCCGAAAAGATCGGTGACACCTCAGTCATTGTCGGTCCGCTGTCAAACGCTCCGATCGAACAGGTTAGAAAGGCTTTGGATTCATTAAAGCAAAAAGCGGCTTCAGCGGCGATTGTTGTCGGCGTTCCTGATGGAGATGATAAAGTTATGCTCATTGCGGTAATGACCGACGATGTTGTCGCAAAGGGACTAAAGGCAGGCGACGTAATAAAGCAGATCGCGCCGATAGTAAATGGCGGCGGCGGCGGCAGACCTCAAATGGCACAGGCAGGGGGCAAGGACCCTTCAAAACTAAACGATGCTCTTGAATCCGCAAAGACAATAATAAAACAAGCCCTAAGCTAACCAAAGCAAGGGGCTTGTTATAA
The DNA here is from genome assembly GCA_030641315.1 of Anaerohalosphaeraceae bacterium. Classification (GTDB taxonomy): domain Bacteria; phylum Planctomycetota; class Phycisphaerae; order Sedimentisphaerales; family Anaerohalosphaeraceae; genus DAOWHR01. The sequence goes on from DAOWHR010000229.1 coordinate 1,118, forward strand.
TCAATTAGAAGGGCAGGTCTGGAACCTGCCCTTTTTTATTTTCTTACTTTTCTGAATTCTCTGCAAACCATAAAATCTCAACATAGTCATCTTCTAGATTGAGTGGAGTTTTGTTTCTGTTGATCGTTGGCTTTATGTATAAATCTTTAGCGTATAGCTCTTTTGTTATGCCTTTTATAAGGGCAGGGTCTTTTTCAGGTGTTTCAAAAGCAATTAATTTTGGAAATACTACGGTTGATTTGTCATATAACTTTGCTTTCACTGAAGCTAATACTTGTAAGGCATTTTGCATACTGGAAACGCTAATATCAGAAATGATTGGAAATGTGTCTGTTATTTCCGGCCCTGATATTCCAAGTGTCTGTACAGTTAATCTACCGTTAACATGATTGGAGCTCGCGGCAATTGATAATGCAGGTAATCCAGAAATATCGATGCCACTCTTAAGTGCTTCAAACTCTGCTCTTACTCTTAAACCAACACCTAAGTATATGGGTATCCTTTCATTAAAGGGGAGCACTAGATTTGGATCACAATAACAAGTATTATATTCGAAATTGACGTCTTTGGCACCTGCAAAGTATTTAATATAGTCAACAATTAATGTATAGCTTCGTCCCTTAACTGATGCTCCGCCAAAACTTGTTTTTATGCTTGTATTGCCTTGAAAGTCATCGAGAGAAATTCGAACTGTATCGGTATCTAAATCTCTTAATAATGTATCTTTAAATTCATCTGATGACAAGTTCGCAGCTTCCTCGTCATCATCATAATCTGGAGTTACCCAAACAGTCATTGGATTTAAAGGTTGATAATAATACTGTGAAGAGATTCTACAATCTTGTTTGTTTTGATTACACCCAATAGTTGTGAATATAATTAGAGGCATAATGAATAATGTTATACTTGCACGATATAATGGATGTTTATCGTTCTTGTTCATGTTATAATTCCTTAATTATGCCCTGTTATTTTTGGCTTAATATCGATAATGCTCCGGCTTATACGGGCCATCCACACTGATACCAAGATAGCTTGCCTGTACATCGGTCAACTTTGTAAGTTTTGCTCCGAGCCTGCCCAAATGCAACTGGGCTACTTCTTCGTCAAGTTTCTTCGGTAGTGTATAAACGCCTGGCTTTAGGTTTTCCTTTGCCAGCATGATCTGCGCCAGACACTGATTCGTAAAACTGTTACTCATCACAAAACTCGGATGTCCCGTTGCGCAGCCAAGATTGACAAGCCTGCCCTCTGCCAGCAAAATTATCGACCTGCCCGAAAGCATTGTCCACTTATCGACCTGGGGTTTGATCTCTTTGCGAACGCATCCTTTTGTCGTATGCAGGTAGATCGTCTCGATCTCGCTGTCGAAGTGACCGATATTGCACACGATTGCCTCATCCTTCATTTGCTCCATGTGAGCACCTGTGATCACGTTGAAGCATCCCGTTGCGGTAACAAATATATCGCCGACTGCCGCACCTTCATCCATTGTCGTTACTTCATATCCTTCCATAACCGCCTGCAATGCACAGATCGGGTCAATCTCTGTGACTAGTACTCTGGCGCCGAGTCCACGCATCGACTGTGCGCATCCCTTACCTACATCGCCGTATCCGCAGACGACTACGACCTTACCTGCCATCATTACATCGGTCGCTCGCTTGATACCGTCAGCCAGTGATTCACGACAACCGTACAGATTATCGAACTTTGACTTCGTCACAGAGTCATTAACATTGATTGCTGCAAAAGGCAGCTCGCCCGCCTCAGCCATCTGGTACAGCCGATGCACTCCCGTCGTCGTCTCTTCGCTGACACCCTGAATCTTCGCTGTGATCCGTGTCCATTTCTGGTCGTCTTTTGCAAGACTTGCAGCCACACGGTCCATCACGCATTTAAACTCGCCCTCAAAGTCACCGTCCAGGATTGTCGCGTCTTTTTCAGCTTTCATTCCCTGTACAACCAGCATGGTTGCGTCACCACCGTCATCGACGATCAGGTCCGGCCCGCTCCCGTCCGGCCACGTCAACGCCATCTCAGTGCACCACCAGTATTCTTCCAGAGTCTCACCTTTCCATGCGAAAACAGGAGTCCTGCCTTCCACTGCGATTGCCGCTGCCGCATGATCCTGCGTCGAGAAAATATTGCAGCTTGCCCACCGAACATCGGCACCGAGTGCTTCCAGCGTCTCGATCAGCATCGCTGTCTGGATAGTCATATGCAGCGACCCCATAACCTTCAAACCCTTCAAAGGCTTCTTATCGCCATACTTTACCCGCGTTGCCATCAACCCCGGCATCTCATTTTCCGCAAGCTGCATTTCAGTCCTGCCCCACTTGGCAAGCGAAAGATCGGCAACCTTATATTTTAAACCAATATCCAAATCCTGTACTGACATCAACAAATCCTTTCAAACCATCGATAAGCCATTATTTTAAAAAACCAATATATGTTTCCAGACCGCCCTTTGCAACCCTTAATTGAGCAATTCTCCACATCATTCTGTCACAGGCCTGTTATTTTGCTTTGCAAACGGATTGTATCGGAATTATGAGGATTTTTTTGTTGACTTTAATATGCGGTTTCTTGTATAATGCTGACCATGAAGCAGATTAACCGCAACAACACAACGAATTGGTGGTGGTGGCCCAGTCAAATGATTGATGGGTAGCGGACGTTTGCCATATAATTTGTTTTGGAATCTAAACGCAGCCTGTCGCAGACAGAGTTGCGTTTTTTTTTGCACTTCGGTCTGTCAGGCTAAATTAAAAGGATTATAATGATGACTGACTTTAGAAAACTAGTTTACCAGGCCAAACCAGGCGATATCATCCCTGCTGTCAAGGAGATTGACATTTCCTGTCCCATGGAATTTTTCGCCAAACTCTCCGACTACGGCCGCAAGGAACATTCATGCCTTTTCGAGTCAAAGGACCACCTCGATGCCGAAGGAGCCAACGAACTTACGTTCGGAACTGCCGATCCGGCCCTGTATCTGACCGGCAAAGGCGCTGGCTTTACAATAAAGGCACTGACCGATACAGGCAAAAGAATGCTTTCCTATCTGGCTTCGGATGATGATCGATTTGCCTTCTGTGAAAGCATAAACATTACCGAAGACGCCATCACCGGAACCATCAAAAAAACCACCTCAACGATTGACGAACAGTCCCGCCTTAAGAGTACCAACCAGATGGACGTACTCCGCGCCGTAGCGTTCGCGTTTCGCCTGGCCCGCAAGCCATTCCGTGTTACCTGCGGTCTGCTCGGTGCGTTAAGCTACGACTTTATCGACCAGTTCGAAAAACTTCCGCCAAACGATTGCGATAAGTTGAACAACCCTGATTACGAGTTGTACTTCGCAGACAACATCTTCCTGATGGACCACAGCACATCCAAAGGTTATGTTGTCGTAAATGTAATGATAACAAACGGCGACCGTGACGAAGTTATCGTTGGTGCGCAGAAATGCTTTCAGCGTTACGCCGATATTGCCGCTCAGCCGATACCAACTGCCAACAGGTGTACAACACCGATCCCGCCTGCATCGACAGACACCGAACAGGCCCAATATGAGCAGATGGTCAATACCGCCAAGCAGCATATCTTAGATGGCGATGTCTTTCAGGTCGTTCTCAGCAGAACCATCACGGAACCATGCCCGGACGAACCTCTTGATGTTTACAAACGCCTGCGAGTCCTTAATCCATCGCCTTACATGTTCTATCTCAAAACGCCGGGAACCGTATTGCTGGGAGCAAGCCCGGAACTTAATCTTCGCGTCAGTGCTAACCGCTGCGTTGAGATTCGTCCGATCGCCGGAACAAAACCTCGCGGCCGTGTCAACGGAGTCATAGACCCGGACACCGATGGTCGCTATGAAGCAGAACTCAACCTCGACCGCAAGGAACTCGCCGAACACATGATGCTCGTCGACCTTGCCCGAAATGACATCGCCCGTGTCGCCGAACCAGGCTCAAGGATCGTAAACGAAATGCTCATCACTGAAAAGTACGAATCAGTTATGCACCTGGTCAGCAACGTTCGCGGCCAGCTTCGTGATGACCTCGATGCGTTGAGCGCATACCTGGCAACGATGAACATGGGAACCCTAACTGGCGCGCCAAAGATCGAAGCCATGAAGATCATCCGCAAACTCGAAAAGAACAAACGGGGTTACTACGGTGGCGCGGTAATGTATCTAACCATTGACGGCCAATTTGACAGTTGCATTACCATTCGTTCATTGCAGATCAAGGATAACACCGCCTACATCCGCGCCGGTGCCGGCATCGTTCACGACAGCATCCCAAAAAGCGAATTCGACGAAACTCAGCACAAAGCGGGTTCTTGCCTAAGGGCCATCAGAGGTGAAAAATAAACCTTGCAAAACTCAGTACCGCAAAACATAATGAGGATATAAATATGGAAACTCCAAAAATAAACGTACTGTTCATTGACAATTTTGATTCCTTCACGTACAACCTTGTTGACGAGTTCGGCAAACGTAACTGCCCGACAACGGTCTATCGTGCTGATACTCCCATTGAAGAGCTTATTAAAATTTCCGGCGACCTCGACCCTCAACTGATAGTCATATCACCAGGCCCCGGCAATCCCGATACCGCAGGCGTTACCCTTGATGCGATAGCTTATTTTCAGGACAAAATACCGATTTTCGGTGTCTGCCTTGGTATGCAGTCCATAGTTCAGCACTTCGGCGGACGTATCGACCATGCTCCTTCGGTAATGCACGGCAAGGCTTCAAAGCTCACGCATCTTGGCAAAGGCGTGTTCAATGGTCTCGAAAACCCACTCCACGCCGGTCGCTACCACAGTCTCTGCGCCATCGAGAATCCCGAATGTCTCGAAGCCATCGCAGAATTTGAAGGTATAATAATGGGCATCCAGCACAAAACACTGCCGATACACGCCGTACAGTTCCACCCGGAAAGCGTACTTACTCCGACTGGCGGAAAGATAATCGAAAACATGATAAATATCGCTGCACAAGCAATACTTTAAACCTAAACTAAGGATCAGGGAGGCAATAATGGCAAAAATAACAGAACTGCTCGAAATTATTCTTGATGGCAACGATCTGACATTTGATCAGTCTCGAAAACTTCTGGATACCGTCTTTGAAGGTGAAGTGCCAGAACTGCAGATCGCTGCTTTCCTCGCTGCGATGCGTGTTAAAGAAGCCTCGGCAAACGAAATTGCAGGCCTTGCAAGCTCGCTTCGCGAACATTCCGTAAAAGTAGATACCGGCATAGAAAACCTCGTCGATACTTGTGGAACAGGCGGAGCAAAACTAAAAACTTTCAATATCTCGACAGCTTCTGCGATAGTGGCCGCAGGTGCCGGAGTTTCCGTTGCAAAACACGGCAATCGCGGAATTACAAGCAAATGCGGCTCTGCCGACGTACTTGCTGCTCTTGGAGTAAATGTTGAGGCCACTCCGGAAGTTATCGCAAAATGTATACAGCAAGCCGGCATTGGGTTCATGTTCGCGCCAAAGTTTCATCCAGCCATGAAATACGTCCAGCCGATCCGTAAAACTCTCGACTTTAGAACAGCGTTTAACATCCTCGGGCCGATGGCAAACCCGGCCCGCGCAACGGCACAGGTCATGGGGGTTCCTCAGGAAAGCCTGATGGAACGCATTGCCGAAGCGATCAAACTGCTCGGAATAAAGCGTGCAATGATCGTACACAGTGACGGCCTTGACGAGATCAGTACGATGGGTCCGACTAAGATACTAAACCTCAAAGACGGAAATATCACATCAGACGTACTCAACCCCGCTGATTACGGTATCGAACTGACTGACTTCGACCAGCTCGCAGGCGGTGATGCCGAAACAAACGCAGAAATTGTCCGCCAAATAATAGCAGGAAAAGATAACGGTCCAAGAAAAGATATCGTGATCATCAACGCCGCTGCCGCTGTAATAGTTGCAGGACTCGCTGAAGATTTTGCTCAGGGTATCGACCTGGCAAACAACTCGATAACCACGGGCAAGGCACAGGCAGCACTTGAAAAGTTTATCGAAATATCGAACAGTTAAATTGTAGATCGAAAGACTGATATGGCACTGGTAAAAATTAAAATATGCGGCATCACTAATAAACAGGACGCTCTTGCGGCCATAGACATGGGGGCGGACCTTCTCGGATTTAACTTCTACCCGAAGAGCTTACGATACATCGAACCTGCTGATGCTCTGGACATAATCAACAAGATACCAACCTTTGTCGATACCGTCGGGATATTCGTAAATTCCGAATACAGTGAATTTAGAACTTTCGAAGAATACGGTTTTCTCAACTGGGTCCAGCTTCACGGCGACGAAACTCCCGAGTTTTGCGACTCGCTAAGGTACATGAACTTCAAAACCATAAAAGCCATCCGAGTCAAATCTGACAAGGACATAGAAAAGGCAGGATTATTTTCAACCGATGCGATATTGTTCGATACCTTCGATCCCAAAGAGTATGGCGGAACAGGCAAAACTTTCGACTGGTCATTGATTGGCAATCTCAATAGAAGGGTCTTTCTCGCTGGGGGGATCAACCCCGAGAACGCTGCCAATGCAATAGATGTAGGCGTCTACGGAATAGACGTCTGTTCGGGTATTGAAGAAAGCCCCGGCAAAAAGGACCACAAAAAAATGCAGCGGCTATTTGATGACATTCGTCACCTGGTAAGATAACACAAAGCGATCAGCACTGAATTAGAACAGGAATATACAAATGAAACACAAAGGAAGATTTGGTCAGTTTGGCGGTTTTTATGTTCCCGAAGTCCTCATACCTGCTCTGGAAGAAATTGAAGATGCATTCTATCGTTTCAAGGACGATCCTAAGTTTGCAGCCGAACTTGACAACCTCTACAAAAACTACGCAGGCCGTCCGACACCGCTGTATTTTGCACAGCGATTCAGCAAACACGTCGGCTTCAATGTTTATATAAAGCGCGAGGACCTCCTGCACGGCGGAGCGCACAAGGTCAACAATACTCTCGGCCAGTGCCTCCTTGCAAAGTATATGAACAAAACAAAGATCATCGCCGAAACCGGCGCCGGCCAGCACGGTCTGGCAACTTCTATGACAGCCGCTTTGCTCGGCCTTGAAGCGAAGATATTCATGGGCGCACTGGATGTAAAACGCCAAAGTGTAAACGTCCATAAGATGCGTCTCTGCGGCGCCGAAGTTTGTCCCGTATCGGGCGGAACCGGAACGCTCAAAGACGCCATCAACGACGCGCTTAGGTATTGGACCGCGAACATAACGGACACCTTCTACGTATTCGGCTCTGTATGCGGCCCGCACCCGTTCCCGACTATCGTAAAACACTTCCAGACTCCCATCGGCATTGAAGCTCGCAGCCAGTCAATCAACACAATCGGCCGCCTCCCCGACATCATAACGGCATGTGTAGGCGGCGGATCGAATTCGATAGGCCTATTCTCCGGCTTCATGGATGACAAAGACGTACGCATCGTAGGCGTAGAACCGGCAGGCCGCGGACTCGATACTACAGAACACGCTGCGACACTCGCTGTCGGCAAAATTGGTGTGTTCCACGGGGCAAAAAGTTACCTCCTGCAGGACGATGTCGGCCAGGTACACGAAACGGAATCGATCTCAGCCGGTCTCGACTATCCAGCCGTAGGGCCGGAACACTGCCAGTTAAAGGACTCCGGCCGCGCCGAATACACCGCTGTAAACGATGAGCAGGTACTCGATGCGTTCGGGATTTTCACAAAGCTCGAAGGTATCCTTCCCGCCCTTGAAAGCTCGCACGCAATCGCGTGGCTTATAACACAGAAGGGCGTTTTGCCATCCGAGACGAACGTAATACTGAATCTCTCCGGACGCGGCGACAAAGATGTAGATATCGTAGAGCAGAACAGGCAAATGTAATTAGGAATTATGAACATGACATCATATAAAGAAGTTTTCGCGAATCTGAACCGCGCCGCACTGATCCCTTTTTTTGTAATTGGAGACCCCGACTTTGATACCAGCCTCGAACTGGTAAAGGCAGCTATCGATGCCGGTGCTGACATCCTAGAACTCGGTATCCCATTTTCCGACCCGATCGCTGACGGCCCCACCATCCAGAAAGCCGACATCCGCGCACTTGCCGCAGGCATGACACCCAGGCGGGCACTGGAATTCATCAAAGCCGTCACCGATTACAAGCCGATACCAATCGGGCTGCTGGTCTACTACAATCTCGTCTACCAGTATCCGACAGAGCAGTTCTTCGCCGACTTCAAAGCGGCAGGCGGCTCATCCGTCCTCGTTGCGGACCTCTGCATTGACGATGCCGATGAAATTGCTATCCCTGCCTCCAATGCCGGACTTGATACGGTCTTCATGGTAACGCCAAATACCACCGATGACCGTGCCGCGATTATCGCCTCAAAGACCACTGGCTTCATTTATGCTGTCTCCACCCTCGGTGTAACGGGCCAGCGTTCGACTCTTTCGGACATGGTTGCCCCGCTTATTACCCGCTTAAAAGATCTGACGGACATTCCCGTCTGCGTCGGCTTTGGGATCAGCGAACCGGCCCATGCCGTCCAGGTCGCCTCCGCCGGTGCCGACGGAGTCATAATAGGGTCAAAAATAGTTAAGTTCATAGAGGACAACCTCAGTGACAAAGACAAAATGAAAGCCGACATCTCTGCCTTCATAGCAGAAATCTCATCGGCCCTGAGCTTGTCCTGACACAAAAAAAAGGGCCAGCAATTCCAATTGGCACTGTATTTAAACTCTTCGGTAAGTACCATTTTTTTATGGAAATCTCCGGGGCAAACAGCTATCATACATTTTCGTAGATATTGTTTTCGTCTGATATTCTGGAGTTTACATGCATAAGATCACCGAGCATCCGATACTTGATATACGTTCGTCCGAACCTGTAACCTTTACCTACGAAGGCAAACAGGTTCTCGGCGAAAAGGGCTTTACAATCGCCGCTGCCCTCCACCAGGCAGGTTTCCCCGTCCACAGCCACAGTCTCAAAAACCGCAAGCGTTCTCTGGAATGCGGCATTGGCAAATGCGGCGCATGTGAAATGCTCGTTGACGGCCAGGTCAAACGAATATGCATCACAAACGTTGACGGCATCAAAGAAGTCCGCGAGATCCCAAAGGACTACACACCGGCCCCGCTTACCCCGAACGTCGACATACCCATCAAGGTCTACCGCACACAGGTCGTCATAATAGGAGCAGGTCCCGCAGGTCTTGCCGCAAGATAGGAATTGAAGAGGCACAACGTCCCCAACATTGTC
>DAOWHR010000408.1 GCA_030641315.1 Anaerohalosphaeraceae bacterium
ACATTGCTGGGCGTAAACAATCGTGACCTGACTACGATGACAGTGGATTTTAACACAACAAGCCGTCTGGCTGAGTTTGTCGATGATCGAAGCGAACTTATCGCTGAAAGCGGCATCAAGACCCGCGCCGATGTTGAGAAACTGATCGAAGTCGGCGTTGGCGCCGTGCTGATCGGTGAGACACTGTGCCGAAGCGAAAGCATCGCCGATAAATTCAACGAGCTTTTCGCTCCCGCCAGATGATCGAATAGCTATTTCTTCTTTGCCCAGGTATCACGCAGCGACACTGTCCGGTTGAACACCGGCTTATCGCCATCGTTGTTACTGTCCTTGCAGAAGTATCCGAGTCTTTCAAACTGATAGCGGCTTTCCGGCTCGGCTTGAGCAAGTGACCGCTCGACCTTACAGTTGTCCAGCACCTTAAGTGAATCGGGATTCAGGTTCACACCGAAGTCTTTGCCATCTTCGGTATCTTCAGGATTTTCTTTCGTGAACAGGTTGTCATACAGGCGAACTTCCGCGTCGATGCAGTCATCGGCGCAGACCCAGTGGATCGTCCCTTTGACCTTGCGTCCATCGGGAGCGTCTCCGCCCCGTGTTTCCGGGTCATACGTGCAACGAAGTTCGACAACTTCGCCGTTCTTATCTTTGATCGCTTCGGTGCATGTTACAAAATATGCGTATCGCAGCCGAACCTCACGGCCCACCGTCATCCTGCGATATTTCCTCGGCGCATCTTCCATATAGTCGTCGCGCTCGATATATATCTCGCGTGAGAAGGGCACTTTCCTCGTCTCAGCCGTTTCGTCCTGCGGATTGTTTATCGCGTCAAGCTCTTCGACCTGTCCTTCGGGGTAGTTCGTGATAACAACCTTCAAAGGGTACAAGACAGCCATAACACGTTGTGAATGCGTATTAAGGTCATCACGCAGACAATGCTCAAGCAGTGCGATGTCGATAGTGCTGTTGAACTTGTTTACACTTATCTTTTTACAGAAGTTTCGAATCGCTTCGGGCGAATATCCGCGTCTGCGCAATCCGCTGATGGTTGGCATCCGCGGATCGTCCCAGCCGCTGACGAGTCCATCCTGCACAAGCCGCAGAAGCTTTCGCTTGCTCATAACGGTATACGTCAGGTTAAGACGCGCAAACTCGATCTGCTGCGGATGATATATCCCAAGCTCGTCGAGGAACCAGTCATACAGCGGACGATGATTCTCAAATTCCAGCGTGCATATCGAATGAGTTATCTGCTCGATAGAATCTTCCAGTCCATGCGCCCAGTCATACATTGGATAGATGCACCACTTGTCGCCGGTCCTGTGATGGCTCGCGTGCAGTATCCTGTACATGATCGGGTCACGCAGATTCAGATTTGGCGAGGCCATATCTATCTTTGCACGCAGCACCTTTGCGCCGTCAGGAAATTCGCCTGCCCGCATCTTAGCGAAAAGGTCAAGATTTTCTTCAACACTGCGCCTGCGGCAGGGGCTTTCCCTGCCCGGCTCTGTGAGCGAACCGCGATACTCACGCATCTGATCGCTGGTCAGGTCGCACACATAAGCCTTGCCCTTTTTGATTAGCTCGACCGCGTAATCGTACATCTGCTCAAAATAATCCGAACCGAAGTAAAGTCGATCCTCCCAGTCCCAGCCAAGCCATTTGATATCTTCCTGAATGGAGCGGACATATTCATCCTCTTCCTTTATCGGGTTTGTATCGTCAAATCGCAGGTTGCATAAACCGCCTTCAAACTCGGAAGCTATCCCGAAGTTCAGACAGATGCTCTTTGCGTGGCCGATATGCAGATAACCATTCGGCTCAGGCGGAAAACGAGTATTAACCCGCCCGCCGTGTTTATCTGACTTAGTGTCCTCAGCAACAATACTGCGGACAAAATCAAGCCGTTCCTTAACTTCCTCATTACCGTCATCGGTTTTCAAATTCTCATCTGACACTGCAAAACTCCTGTTCTTAGAGTTATTAATATTACATTTCCCTGCTGAACCCAATAGTATAGCAACATATCAAGTGATTGAATAGTCAAAATCCTCATCCTCACCTTCAATTTTGTTCTAAATACGCAAGTATCAGGTTCCACAAAGCTAAGTTTTGAGGTTTTGCCTGTTCAATATCGGTTAATTATGATAGTATACCGCCCAACATTAGGTCGCAAATTGACGGTAGGGCGGCCATCGATCTGTTGTTATATCATTTACAGGAAACCAGATTTGAAGATAAAACTACATACACAGATTCTTATCGCGGTGATCGCAGGCATCATTGCAGGCTATTTACTAGGCCCCAAAGCCGAACACATCAAATTCCTGGGCGACATATTCATTCGCCTCCTCAAAATGATCATAATTCCGCTGATCATGGCTTCGATGGTAACCGGCATCGTCAGCATTGGCTCAGGCAAAAATCTCGGACGGATCAGCCTGCGCACTGCCCTGTATTATTTCGTTACAACGGTTCTCGCTGTCACTGTCGGTCTCATCCTGGTCAATCTCATCAAGCCCGGTGTTGGCTTTCCAGCCCTGGCTGATCAGTCTGCCGCTGCTGACCACATACCGCCCTCGACAACGTCGCTGCTTTACGATATAATTCCCAGCAATTTCGTTGCGGCAATGGCAAACGACAAGGTACTGTCCGTTATTTTCTTCTCGCTCCTGCTCGGTTTCGCGATCACCAGCGTAGGCGAAAAAGGAAAATCCGTAGCCGCTCTATTTGATGCCTTCAACGAGATAATGCTCAAAATTACCGACTGGGTAATGCGTCTGACCCCCATCGGAGTATTCTCACTCGTCGCATACACAATAGGCACCACCGGCATCGATGCGGTAAAACAACTCGGCCTGTACATGCTCACCGTCATCGCAGGCTTGTTAATTCATTCCTGCGTAACCCTGCCTCTGTTGCTTTCGGTCTTCGGAAAATACTCGCCGATCAAATTCATCGAGCACATGTATTCCGCCGTCGCGATGGCATTTAGCACCGCTTCCAGTGCTGCGACACTCCCCCTGACCATCGGCTGCCTCGAAAATGAAGTAGGCGTCTCAAAAAAGATCACCAGCTTCGTGCTCCCCCTCGGCGCGACTATCAACATGGACGGAACCGCTCTCTACGAAGCTGTCGCCGCAATGTTCATCGCACAGGCTTACGGAATACCGATGACCCTCCCCCATCAGATATTGATCGTCGTTACCGCGACTTTAGCCTCCGTAGGCGCCGCCGCAATCCCCGGTGCAGGCCTGATAACGTTGGCTATAGTCCTTAAAGCGGTAGGCCTTCCTCTCGAAGGTATCGCAATGCTGCTGGCAGTAGACCGCATCCTCGACATGCTAAGAACAGCAGTAAACGTCTGGGGAGACTCGTGCGGAACGGTAATAATAGCAAAAATGGAAGGCGAAAACCTGACAGACAAAGTTGAGGCATAAGATACAATGGTAAAGTCAGAAAAACGAAAACGTCTAATATCTTTATGTCTTGGGATATTGAGTTTGATGCTCGGGGTTCCGCCTTACTTAATATGTGTATTGCATTGGGAATTACTTTTTCCAGAATACGATAATTTTTTAGTGCTGTTTTGGTTTGCAGCCATCGCCACTGGCTTACTGGCAACTAAAACTGCAAGAGCTGTGAAATTCAAGCCAGGTATAATTTTGGGACGCATTGGTTTTGGGATATCTACATTTTTATTCCTTTTAATGCTTTTGCTATTTGCCGAGACTATTAGCGATGGAAGAATGACTTGCAGTAGAGAAATGCAGGACTTAAGCAGTGTGACTCAACAATATTCTGAACATAACGAAGGAACTCTCCCGGATGCAGATACTTGGTGCGATCAGCTTCTGGAATCAGCTGGAGACCTGGAAATCTTTGAGAGGTTCGAAGCGTGGATTTCTTCTTCAGACAGTAACGTGAGCTATTCCCATGAAATTATAACCAGGTATGCTATTAATATAAATCTGGATAGTTATCGACTTGCAGATATCGACCGCCAAACAGTTCTTATGTTTGAAACAGATATTGGCTGGAATCAAAACGGCACATCAGACATATTGGTACCGGAAGGGCATCCTGGATTCTGGCCATTCTTTGAAGGTGGATATCATTTCATTTTTGTCGGCCCGGATTCCACCTTTACAGTAAAATTCATTAAGAATTCCGAACTCGACAGTTTAAATTGGATGCCAGCCGAATAACCGAAATCCAGAAGACTTCCCGGAGACAGGTATAACTGGATTCTTATTATGTGTAAATGGGAATTGTCATTCGGTTTACATAAGATTTCGACAATTTTATGAGCTATCTTAGCTGTGCCTTGACAACTGCGGGCTTTTACCGTATCCTTCCTTTCTTTAGCGTTTTTCCATATTATAATGAGGCAGGCAATGGTTGTAACTAGATTCGCACCGTCACCGACTGGGTATCTCCACGTTGGCGGGGCAAGAACAGCGATGTTTAATTGGCTTTTCGCCAAGAGTATGGGCGGCAAGTTCATTTTGCGCATAGAGGATACAGATACCAAAAGAAACACCCCGACCGCCGCTCAGCAGGTTATCGACGATCTCCGCTGGCTGGGTATAAATTGGGATGAAGGCCCCGAAATCGGCGGTCACAACGGCCCATATCTGCAGTCCGAGCGTCTGGAGATATACTCAAAGTATATCAAGCAGCTTCTCGACGAAGGCAAAGCATACTATTGCTTCGATACCCCGGAAGAACTTGCCCAAATGCGTGATTTGGCGGCCAAGGAAAAACGTTCGTCTGTCTATGCGCGTCCTGAAAACTTCCCAACCGAAGCGGATGTCGAATCCGCCCGTGCCGCAGGCAGACCCATCACTGTACGATTTGCTGTCCCGCAGGACAAACCCATCGTCATACAGGACATCATTCGAGGCGAAGTAACTTTTGCTCCCGAAGAGATTGGCGATTTCATCATTCAGAAATCAGATGGCTTCCCGACGTATCACATGGCAGTAGTGATCGATGACGAATTGATGGAAGTTACCCACGTCATTCGCGGTCAGGAACATCTGATGAACACCCCGGGCCACCAGACATTACAACAGGCACTGGGCTTCCGTGTTCCGCAGTATGCCCACATGTCCGTTACCGTCAGCGATTCAGGCGGCAAGCTCTCCAAAAGAGAACGCCCCAAAACCCTCAAGACCGCTATCAAAGCAGTTCAGAACCCCGATCTGCAGGCAATAGCTGACGCAGGAGGAATCTCACTCGAAGATATCGAGCTTTTCCTCAAGGGCAAGATGGTTCCCGACATGCCGGTGATCAACGACATAGCTGAATTTCTAAACGTTCACCTGCCCGAGATCAATGTTGTCGACTTCAACAAGAACGGTTATCTGCCCGAAACGATGGTTAATTTCCTCGGTATGCTCGGATGGAGCACCAGCGACGACAGGGAAGTAATGACCCTTGAGGAGCAGATAGAATGTTTCGACATCAAAAGGCTTGCAAAGTCAAACTCGCTGTTCGACCGTAAGAAACTAATGTCGTTCAACACCGAACACATTCGCATGGTATCGCCCGAAAAACTGTTGGCACACTTCAAGGCCTATTTACAATGCTGCGATTCTCCTTTGAAAGATGCTCCCGATGACCTGCTCGCCAGACTGCTCACCGTCACCGAAGGCGCACGCACACTCGCCGAGATCGAGGCAAAGACACGCTTCATTGTTCTGCCTGATGACCAGATCGAATATATCCCCAAGGTCGTTAAAAAAGTCCTCCTGAAACACGATGCCCTCAACATGCTCGCAGTTGTCCGAGACAGACTTGTCGCTCTTGATGAACTTACCGCCGAATCGATAGAAGCCGCACTTCGCAAAATCACCGAAGAAAAGCAGGTCGGACTCGGCAAAGTCGCCCAGCCCCTGCGTGTCGCGATCTGTGGTAACACCGTAAGCCCGTCGATCTTCGATTCGGTCACGATCCTGGGCATTGACAGAACAGTTAAAAGGATAAATCTTACAATAGAAAAATTCACACAATCATCCACGGAGGTTCAGTAGATGTCACTTTTAGTAACAGGATCAATTGGAATTGACACTGTATCAACACCGTTCGGCAGAAGCGAACAATGCGTAGGCGGTTCAGCCGTATACTTCAGTTTTGCCGCTTCAATCTTTTCGCCGGTCCGATTTCTGGGCGTTATAGGCGACGACTGCCCATTCGATCTGGCTGAAACTTTTCAGGAAAGACCGGTTGACCTTACAGGTCTCGAAGTTCGTCCGGGCAGCAAAACGTTCCGATGGACCGGCTCTTATGAAGGCGACATGGACCAGGCAAATACCGACAACGTTCAACTGAACGTACTGGCAGAAGCTCCACCGACAATTCCGAAAGAGTATAAAGATAGCGAATATGTTTTCCTGGCCAACACCGCACCGTCTTTACAGATGCAGCTTTTACATCAGCTTACTGCTCCAAAATTCGTTGCTGCTGACACAATGAACCTCTGGATAAATACCGCTCGTGATGACCTTGTTCAGTTGCTGGATAAAATAGACATGCTCGTTCTAAACGACGGCGAAGCGAAAATGCTCACAGGTCGCGAAAACCTTATCCAGGCCGCCGCTGACATACTGAAGATGGGTCCCAGAGTAGTAATAATCAAAAAGGGTCAGAACGGCTCGTTGATGTCCAACGTTAACGGCGATGTTTTTCTTCTGCCGGCTTTTCCAACGAACGTAGTTATCGACCCGACAGGCGCAGGCGACTCATTTGCCGGTGCTATGATGGGATACCTTGCAGACGTAGACAAAGTTGATATTATCTCGCTTAGAAACGCTATCGTCTACGGCACCGTGGCAGCCTCATTCACTATCGGCGACTTCTCGATCCATGGTATAAGGTCCATAGAAAGACAAGCGGTAGATGAAAGATATGATATTTTGAGAAAGGCAACGCAGTTTTAATGCGGGAAAATATGCGATGTTTCATTGCGGTTGAAATTGATCCAGCCATTTTGTCAGAGATTACCGGTATAGCTGATAAAATGAGAAGTGAAACATCGCTTACAGGCAGAGACGTGAAATGGGTTAGTGAGAAAAACATGCATCTTACCCTTAAGTTTCTCGGCGATGTTGAAGCGGATTCGATTGACCGGATTTGTAACGGTTTGAAGCGTATTGCGGCGGAACACGACTGTTTTAACATGGCGGTCCGAAACATTGGCTCATTTGGAAAGCCCCCAAAGATCCTCTGGGTCGGTATAGAAAACTGTCAGCCCCTAAACAGGCTGCAAAAAGAGATTGAAAACTTTCTGTCGAGTGAAGGTTTTCCAAAAGAAAAAAAACAGTTTCAAGCGCACCTGACTCTGTGTAGAATAAAGAACCAAAAGGCTGGCAGGGCGATAAGCCGGGCCGTGACAAAATACGCTGACATGGTTTTGGGAACAACCTGTGTTACCGAAGTAAGCGTCTATAAAAGCAAATTGACCGCAGTCGGGCCGATCTATACAAAGATCGATTCCTTCATGTTGGCCTGAATATTGTTAAACCTGCTCGTTTGGAGCCGGTGATGAAATATTAAGAAAACGAATGGATTCTCAGGAGATAAGAATGGCAAAGGCTAAAAAAACCACAAAAGCAGCAACCGCTAAAACAAACACAAAGGCAACCGCATCAGGTGACGCTCTCGATCGGGCCATTGCCCAGATCGAAAAGCAGTACGGCTCAGGTTCCATCATGAAGATGGACGAAGCCAACATCGCAAAAGTTGAAGGCATAAGCACCGGTGCTCTTTCACTGGATATCGCTCTCGGAGGCAAAGGTATTCCAAGAGGTCGCGTCTGCGAACTATACGGCCCGGAATCGTCAGGCAAAACAACCCTTGCTTTGCATCTGATCGCAAGCGCACAAAAGGCAGGCGGAGTCGCAGCGTTCATCGATGCCGAACACGCGCTCGATACCACATGGGCAAAGAAACTCGGCGTTGACATATCAAACATGCTCGTCAGTCAGCCTGATACAGGCGAACAGGCTCTCGACATCGCCGAGATGCTCATTAAGTCCAACGCGGTTGACATTATTGTTATCGATTCGGTAGCGGCTCTGGTCCCCGAAGCAGAAATGCAGGGCGAAATGGGACAAAGCCACATGGGCCTACAGGCCAGACTCATGAGCCAGGCGCTTAGAAAGCTCACAGGATCGATCAGCAAGAGCAAAACATCGCTCATTTTCATTAACCAGATCAGAATGAAGATCGGCGTCATGTTCGGTAACCCCGAAACAACGCCGGGCGGCAACGCTCTCAAGTTCTACAGTTCAGTCCGCATCGACATAAGACGCATCGCCACCATCAAGGACTCATCCGGAACAGCCACAGCTAACCGTGTCCGTGCCAGAATCGTTAAGAACAAAGTCGCCGCGCCGTATAGAACCGCCGAATTCGATCTCGGTTTTGAATCCGGCATCAGCTACGAAGGAGACATGATCGACCTTGGTGTTGAATGCGAAGTAATACAGAAAAGTGGAGCATGGCTAAATTACGGTGACCTCAGACTGGGACAGGGCAGAGAAAACGCAAAGACCTTCCTGCGTGAGAACCCGGACCTTACCAAAGAGATAGAGCACAAGATACTCGTGATAAAAGGAATCATTGAAGAAGACGCTAAAAAGTAATATGGAGACCGTTGGCAAAAAGTTTTGCGCTGGCGTAAATTGATACTATAGAATTATCAGAGAAAGTAATGCTTACATCAAATCAGATCAGAAGTGCGTTCATCGATTTCTTCAGGGAACGTGACCACAAGTTCATACCAAGCGCCTCGGTAGCGCCTAATGATGACCCAACACTGATGTTCACTAACGCCGGTATGAACCAGTTCAAGGACATCTTCCTTGGGCTGACCAAACCGCAATCTATGCGTGCTGCCAACAGCCAAAAGTGCATCCGCATCACAGGTAAGCACAACGACCTCGAAGAAGTCGGCATCGACACGTACCATCATACTTTCTTCGAGATGCTTGGCAACTGGTCTTTCGGCGATTACTTCAAGGCCGAAGCTATCGAATGGGCGTGGAAACTTCTTACTGATGTTTACGGCATCGACCCTGACAGTCTCTGGGCCACGGTCTTTGCCGGTGACGAAGCTGACGGCTCCGAATATGACAAAGAATCTGCCGATCTCTGGGCAAAGCTAACACCGTTGCCCCCTGAGCGAATTCTTGCGTGCGGCAAAAAGGACAACTTCTGGGAGATGGGCGAAACCGGCCCATGCGGTCCATGCAGTGAAATCCATATCGACCTTGGCCCGGGGCGCTGCGACATGCAGCACATCCCAGGCCACAAGTGCGCAGTCAACGCAGGCTGTTCGCGATTCATTGAATTGTGGAACCTCGTATTCATCCAGTTCAACCGCCAGCCGGGAGGCCATCTCCAGCAGCTCTCCGCCAAATATGTCGATACCGGTGCAGGTCTTGAACGCGTCACAGCACTCCTCCAGAACAAAACAAGCAACTATGATACCGACCTCTTCATGCCCATCATCAGTGCTGTCGAGGATCTGACGGGCAAAAAATATACATCCCAGCTTGGTAATAAATCAGACAATGCATTCCGCGTCATTGCCGACCACACACGTACGCTGACATTTTCAATTACAGACGGTGTTACACCATCAAACGAGGGCCGCGGCTATGTTATGCGTCGCGTTCTAAGACGTGCAGCACGCTTCGGTCGTGAACTTGGCATAAAAGAACCATACATGTTCAATCTCGTTGATGTCCTCACTGGTTATATGGGCGATGCTTTTCCCGAGTTGAAAATTCGTGCCGATTTCGTTAAGACCGTCATCCAATCAGAGGAAGAAAGTTTCGGCAGAACACTCGACCGCGGCCTGGAAATATTCGCTGCATCGGCGCAGATTACGCAACAAAAGGGCGGTTCGGTTATCGACGGCGAAAACGCTTTCCAGCTTTACGACACATACGGCTTTCCGCTTGACCTTACCGAACTGATGGCAAGAGAACGCGGCCTTACAGTCGATACCGTTAAGTTTGACGACCTGATGGACCAGCAGCGTGCCCGCGCTCGTGCCGCACAGAAAACTACTTCTCTGGCAATGGACCTTAGCGGCATCGAACTGCCTGCAACTAACGATTTGGATAAATACGAGAAGGACTCCTGCGATACTGAGCTTGTTGGATGGATCGACTCTGATGGTTTTACAACACAAGGCAGATACGAAAAGATCGATCAGCCTGTTGCATTCGTCCTCAGACAGACATGCTTCTACGCCGAATCAGGCGGCCAGGTTGGAGACGCAGGTACAATTGAATCTACTGTCGGAAAGTTCACAGTCGAAACAACCGAACGTATTGCCGACTGCGTAATCCATCGCGGCAAACTGACAGAAGGTTCGCTCTCGGTTGGTGACTCCGTTACCGCAACTGTCGACCACTCACGCGCTGCAAGCAAAAAGAACCACACCGCAACTCACATTCTCCAGTGGGCCTTACAGC
>DAOWHR010000116.1 GCA_030641315.1 Anaerohalosphaeraceae bacterium
TAGAGCACTTAAACTTTTTATGTATAGGTTTAGGCCGTTGTGAGGACTTTTAACAGCAAGGCAGAAAACGCAGGCAATGCTATTCATTGCCGAGTATTTCTAACGCCGCTGGTAAAAGCCGCAGCAGGCATAAGCCATACACTAAAAATTTAATTGCTCTAGATCACGTTCGGTAGAATAAAATATTGCTGCTGTAAGGATCCTGCGGCAGTAGTTGCATCAAAAGCAAGAAATAAGATTTATATAAAAATGTAAACACTGTTATTCAGTGACATTTACTATTATTGTCAGCAACAAAACTCTTTACAAAACGCCGTTTTCGGAATATAAGTGGAGTTTCAGAGATAATATACGACAATAATCAGCTTACAGCATTCTTTTGAGGTACGTATGAGTCTTGAGTATTTTTTTAATCCTCAGTCAGTCGCCATTGTCGGTGCATCCCGCAAACAGGGAAGAGTCGGCTATGAGATCCTCTCGGCGATGAAAAAATCGCAGTTTCCAGGCCCGGTATTCCCCGTCAATCCCAGTGCAGACAACATTTTGGACATGAAGTGCTATCGTGACCTTAAGTCAATCGGTCAGAGCGTAGAGCTGGTAATAATCGTTGTTGCGGCAAAATTCGTGTCTAAAGTAATGCAGCAGTGTGCCGAAATCGGCGTAAAAGCAGTAGTTATAATCTCATCGGGATTCAAAGAGTCAGGCCCTAAAGGTGCCGCACGGGAAAAAGAAGTCCTCAGGATAGCCAGGTCCGCCAATATTCGGGTGATCGGGCCGAACTGCATCGGCGTTATAGCGCCTGCCAACAAGCTCAATGCAAGCTTTGCCGGCGATATGCCCAAGGCAGGCAATATCGGTTATTTTTCCCAGTCGGGCTCTATCCTGGCAGCGATCATCGATATGGCAAAAGATTTCGATATGGGATTCAGCAAGCTCGTGAGCATCGGCAATAAAGCCGATGTCGATGAACTTGACGTTATTAAGGCACTTGGCGAGGACGAGGACACAAAAGTTATCGCAGGCTACCTGGAAACTATCCGCGACGGTGACGCTTTTATACGCCAGGCCGAACAGATCAGCCGGAAGAAACCGATACTGCTTCTCAAATCAGGCGTGACAGAAGCCGGTGCCCGAGCAGCTTCATCGCATACGGGCCGTTTAGCCGAATCAGAGAATGCTTATGAGTGCATATTCGAACGGGCTGGCGTCATAAGATGTGAATCGATCAAAGCACAATTCGACTATGCCCGTGCGTTCGCTCATGAACCGTGCCCGGCTGGGCAGGAAGTGGCTGTTATCGCAAACGCCGGTGGAGCGGGCATCATGGCAACCGATGCGATCGAAAGGCTCAAACTGTCGCTGGCAACTTTGTCTGATGACACGATCAGTACACTTGCACTTTCCGAGGAACTGGCTAACGTAGCGAATATATCAAACCCGATCGACCTTCTGGGCGATGCTCTTGCAAGCCGCTACGAGATAGCGATCCGGGCAACGCTGAACGATGCCAATGTCGATACTGTGCTGGTATTGCTAAGTCCACACGCAATGACCGAATGCGAAGAAACCGCCCATGCCATCGTAAAAGTCGCAAAAGAGATTCCTAACAAGCCGATCCTTGCCTGTTTTCTCGGCGCATCGCGTGTTGCCGATGCGGTTGAGGTACTTCGCAAGGGACGAATTCCGATATACGATTCACCGGAAAGCGCTGTTGCGGCTATCCGAGCTATGTCTACCTATTCGTCCTGGTGCAAACGTCCAAAGCGTGTGGTCAAGCTGTTTAGCGTAAACCGCCGCAAAGCCGAACGTGTTATCGAGCGCAACGTTCGGAAGAACAATTTCGAACTTAGCGAGATGGCGACAAAAGAAATACTTCAGGCATACGGATTTGTTATTCCGCGTGGAGACGTTGCCAACACCGCGGAACAGGCGGTAAATATCGCAGATCAGATCGGCTACCCTGTAGCTCTTAAAGTGTGGTCACCGGAGATCATTCACAAAACAGACGTCGGTGCGGTAAAGATAGGACTTAATACACCTCAGGATGTGATGGACGCGTTTGACCTTATGATGTACAGGATACCGAAAAAAGTACCAAACGTAAATATCCGCGGAATAGTTGTCGAAGAGATGTGCGGCGGAGGCCGTGAAGTCATACTGGGCATGAGCCGCGACCTGAGATTCGGGCCGCTTATGATGTTCGGCATGGGGGGCAAACTCGTAGAGATTCTCGAAGACGTAGCATTCTACCCGGCACCTTTGACCGCTGACGAGGCAAAGGAAATGCTCATCCGAACGCAGACATACGACCTGCTGACAGGCGCAAGAGGCGAACAGGGTGTGGACATCGACGCCATCGCCGAAGGACTCCAACGCCTGTCACAGCTTGTTACCGAATTTCCACAGATCAAGGAAATTGACATTAACCCGTTCATCGTAGGCCCGCAGGGTACGACTCCCATCGCGGTTGACGCAATGATGACGCTGGAGCAAAGTAACCAATAAATACTGAAAGTTTATTTATCATGCAGGATTTTGACTGGACAACTAAATTTGCGGACCTTATCGGGAACGCACGTCAGGCTATGAAGCTGATAAAGCCCGGCGACACGATCTTTATCGGGACCGGATGCGGTGAACCGCAGCACCTTGTCGAGGCTCTTATCAAATACGGGGACCACATAACAGACGCTCACATCATACATATGCTGACAATGGGTATCGCTCCGTATGCCGACGCAAAGTACCGTGATAAGTACAAAATGAATTCTTTCTTCATTGCTGAAAATGTTCGTACCGCATTCAATGAGGGTATCGGCGACTATACCCCGATGTTCCTGTCGGACATACCGCATCTGTTCGAGTCAGGCAGAACTCCTATCGATGTCGCTCTTATTTCTGTCGCACCGCCGGACGTAAACGGACTTTGTTCGCTGGGCGTTTCGGTCGACATCACAAAATCCGCCGCACAAAACGCGGGCTATGTAATCGCACAGGTCAACCCGAACATGCCCAGAACGCTGGGATCGTCATTTATTCATATCAACAACATTGACATGCTCGTTCCCCACGATGAACCTGTCATAGAGGTAGTACCACCTGCCCTGGACGATGATATTCGCAAGATCGGTCAGAATCTGGCAAGGCTGGTTGAGGACGGTTCGACAATCGAATGCGGCATCGGACGCATACCTCAGGCGATGGCTGAATTTCTCCATGACAAAAAAGACCTGGGAATTCACACCGAGATGTTCGGCGACTGGATCATGGAGCTGATCGAATATGGAGCGGTAACATGCGCCAAAAAAACGATCAACCGCGGCAAGATCGTCGCATCGTTCGCGATGGGTTCCCAGAAATTGTACGACTATATCGATAACAACCCATTGTTCGAGTTCCACCCGACTGAGTACGTCAACGACCCGTTCGTTATCGGTCAGCACGAAAAGATGGTCGGCATAAACGTCGGCCTTGAGATCGATCTGACCGGTCAGGTCTGCGCCGATTCGCTTGGATATAAATTCTATTCCGGTATAGGCGGACAGGTCGATTTTATACGCGGCTGCACACGATCAAGAGGAGGTAAACCCATTATCGCAATGATGTCTACCGCTAAAGACGGAACCATCTCGCGTATCGTGCCTAAACTGACCGAAGGAGCGGGTGTCGTTACCACACGCGGCGATGTACACTATGTGGTAACAGAATACGGGATTGCATATCTTCACGGCAAGAGCATACGTGAGCGTGTGCTGGCTCTTATAAATATCGCCCATCCGAAATTCCGCAACGAACTTATCCATGCGGCCAAGGCACAAAACTATATTCACCCGGACCAGATCGAGATGCCCTGGGAACATGTGAAATATCCTGAAGAACTTGAGCACTATGACACACTTCGCGATGGAACTGAGATATTCTTCCGCCCGGTCAAGCCGACCGACGATACCGCCCTTTCTGAGATGCTGTATTCGTTGAGCGCCTCATCGGTAAAGCGACGCTACTTTACACACACCCGCACATTCCCGCATAAGGATGTTCAAAGGCTAACCAACATCGATTACGAA
>DAOWHR010000120.1 GCA_030641315.1 Anaerohalosphaeraceae bacterium
AAGCAGCCGGAAAAGGTTGTCGAGCTTGCTGTCAGACGCATGCTGCCAAAGAACAAACTTGGCAGGCAGATGTTTTCAAAGCTGAAAGTATTCAGCGGACCTGAACACACTCATGCGGCACAGAAACCTGAACTTATTGAAATTTAAGGCTTAAGAAAGACTTAGGTATGACTGAAGAAACTGAAAACAGCAGTCCTTTGATCGATCCAGCAGTGATCGCAATTAATTTAGGGCTTAACACGCAGGAAGATAAACCGGCCAAGATGGACAGCGCTACTCGTAAATCCACACCTGACAAGGGTGGTTTTATCTGGGGAACAGGCCGACGTAAAAGTAGTGTCGCTCGCGTCAGGATCAAACCGGGCGAGGGAAAACTCATCGTAAACAAGCGTGAATTGGATAAATACTTCCAGCGTGTTCAGGATGTCAACATCGTTTACGCGCCTCTAAAGGCCGCAAACGTTGAAAAGTCTTTCGATATTTTCGTTAATGTCAAGGGCGGAGGCACCACCGGCCAGAGCGGGGCTATTCGTCTTGGTATCGCTAGAGCACTGGTCAACTATGACGAAACAATGCTTGCTCTTCTCCGTGACGGCGGTCATCTTACCCGTGACGGCAGAATGGTTGAGCGTAAGAAACCTGGTAAGCCGGGTGCTCGCAAGTCTTTCCAGTTCTCGAAACGTTAATCGAGACTTCAAGAATATTCAAAAGGCCGCTGGGAGTTTCCAGCGGCCTTTTTTTATTGGCAGAATCTGTCCTGCCATGGCATAATAACGATTGCTTAGAGGCAGGAACAATCAGAATAATAAATATCAACTGGACTGAAAGGGTTGACAATGATACGAGTTGCAATAATCGGGGCAAGTGGATATACGGGTGCTGAGTCTATTGAGATATTGCTGAGACATCCTCAGGCGAAGGTTACTTATCTAACCGCGCTCGATGAGGAATGCGGCCATGTCGCCGATATTTTCCCGCAGTTGCGGGGCAGACTGGATATGATGGTCGAACCTCTTGACTTTAACAAACTCGGCAAGCAGGCTGATGTTGCTTTATGCTGTTTGCCGCATAAGGTGTCGATGAGTTTTGTCCCGAAGCTGCTTGCAACGGGCGTGAAGGTTATTGACTTCAGCGCTGACTACAGGCTTAGCGATGTTACGGTCTATGAAAAATTCTACAGCAAGCACACAGATCCGGATAATCTCCCGCACGCCGCTTTCGGTTTACCGGAACTGTTCAGACAGAGAATAAAAAATGCCAATCTTGTTGCTAACCCCGGTTGCTACCCAACAGGCGCATCACTTGCCATCGCGCCATTACTCAAAAACGGCATGATCAAAACAACCGGCATCATAGTAAACTCTGTAACCGGCGTATCTGGAGGCGGTAAAAATCCATCGCCAATTTTTCATTATCCAAATATGAACGAGACCATCATAGCTTACGGTGTGGGTGTGCATCGGCACGGGCCTGAGATCGAGCAGGTCGCAAGTGAGATCGCAGGCGTTGATGTGGAGATACTGTTTCAGCCGCACGTCGGGCCGTTCGACCGGGGGATATTGTCGACGGTCTATTGCGATCCGAAGGGTGATATAACGCAGGCTGAGCTTAACGAACTTTATGAGAACTTCTATCGGTCGGAGAATTTTGTGCAGGTAGTTAAGGCCCCGCCCGGCGTTAAGCATGTTGCCAAGAGCAATTACTGTCATGTGTATCCAACGATGGCCAAGGGCAAGATTATATGTTTTTCCGTGATAGATAACCTGATCAAAGGGGCATCGGGGCAGGCGGTGCAGAATATGAATATCATGTTTGGTTTAGACGAGGGGCTTGGATTGAGTTAAGGTGTGTTCTGATGGCGGATGGGATAATTAAAGTTGCTTCTTGTCAGTTCGCGGTTAGCGGGGACGTTGGCGTTAATGCTGAGCATGTTCGGCGGTTTGTTGCTCAAGCGGCAGACGGCGGGGCGGATGTTGTGCATTTTTCCGAGTGCGCTCTAAGCGGGTATGCCGGGATCGATCATACGTCTCTTGAGGGTTTTGACTGGGAAAATCTGCGGCTGGAGACGCGGGGGATTATGGAACTTGCCGCGCAGAAGAATATCCATGTAATTCTCGGCAGTATGCATGAACTGACGTCGCCCAATAAACCTCTTAACTGTTTGTATCTGATTGGGAAGGACGGGAAGATTGCGGACAGGTATGATAAGCGGTTCTGTACGGAGATGGATATTGAGTATTATTCGCCCGGTGATCGATTTGTTGTTTTTGATCTTAACGGTGTGAAGTGTGCGCTGTTGATATGTTTCGATCTGCGTTTTCCGGAGGTTTATCGGGCGCTTTATAAGCTTGGGGTTCAGTGCGTTTTTCAATCGTTTTACAACGCGAGGCAGCAGGGGCCCAGCGTGCATACGGATATTATGCGTCAGACGATGCAGTGCAGGGCGGCGACGAATTATATGTGGGTGTCCATGACAAATTCCAGCGGCTGGTTCTGCCCCTATCCGTCCTGCTTTATCCGCCCCGACGGCAGAATCGTCGCCCAGCTTGAAGATCACAGGGACGCTATGATGATCAATGCCGTCGATACAACCAAAGAATATTATGATCCATCGCGGAATTATCGTGATGCGGCAATAGAAGGAAAGCTGACAAACGCCAAAGGCAAACCAGATGATCCGAGAGCATGCAATTTCAGGGATTTATGAATGGTGTAGGGTTAATAAGCTTTTCTACAGAGCATTCCTGACACCTTTAATTCAAGTCGATTAGAAAAGAGTAATTTTTATTATGCGTATTTCATTTGATTTGGATCACACATTAGTTCTGCATGGAAAGGCAGGTCGTGAAGATTCGGAAGGGAAGCTGATTAGTGGTGAAATGCTGAGGAAGGGTACTATTGGATTGCTCAAAGAGCTATCGCAGGATCATGAATTGTGGATATATACGACATCATGTAGAAATCAATGGATTCTGAAATTCAGTTTCTGGCTCAAAGGAGTTAAGATTCGTAGAGTGATAAATGAAAGAACTCACCAAAAAATGATTAAGAGTTACAATCATAGTATTCAGCCATCAAAGTATCCTAAACATTATGGAATTGATGTTCATGTAGATGATTCCGTTGGTGTTCTTAAAGAAGGGAGTATGTTTGGTTTCAGAGTGATTCAGGTTGATCCAAAAGATTATAGCTGGACTGAAACTATCAAACGTAAACTTGATATATAAACCCCGAAGATTCATGTTTTGTTGACGTGGCGTATAGTTGCCCGGGAGAAGCTCTTGATGCTGAGATGGAGGGTACTCTGTCGTATATAGCAGGTGATAATGGGACCTTTATGGGTGGGCGTTTTATCGAAAAAAAAAACGTGTTGCGCAATTATGGTTTCGGCATAGGGTAGAGGCAGACAGGTTTTGTAAGTATGTGCAGGATAACTATCAGGAAGCTAAAACTTCACTGGTTTTGGATTTTATTGATGAATAATTCAGCTGACCCGGTTAATCGAAAGGAAATGGCATTGAATACAGCTCTAAGAATAATCGTTTTTGGAATCATTGCGTTTTTTATGGTCTCAACATCTTCATGTACAGGGCCTAGAGATAAAGGTGAGGGTGCTTTATCAAACATCCCGGATCAACCCGGGTGGGAGCTGGTATGGCAGGATGAATTTTCTGGCGATACACTTGATGAGAGCAAGTGGACGCGGTGCAAGCGGGG
>DAOWHR010000072.1 GCA_030641315.1 Anaerohalosphaeraceae bacterium
CGGCATGTGTCCCGATCTCACCCATGCACCCTGCTCCCCCACTCTGTTTTGGATCGGTTCGCCATGATGCCTGCTGCTGACCGGTCTTTTCGAGTGGAGTTGCCAGCCAGCCCTGTATATATCGAACAACGATCTTGCGAACCTTGCCGATGTCACCTGCCGATACCATATCACGAGCAAGTTTAACCATGGGATAACCGGTATAGTTGTGCATAAGCCCGAAAACAATCTTCTTTTCCTTAACGAGCTTTTGAAGATCACGGGATTCCTTGACATTGAACGTCATCGGCTTTTCGCACATTACATGGAAGCCTGCATTGATAAAATCGCGAGCGATCGGGAAATGCCAGTTGTTCGGGGTGCAGATCGTAACAAAATCGATCCGTTCACCAACTGGTAAAGCAAGTTCCTTTTCGATCATCTCCTTGTAGTCGCCATAGGCACGCTTCTTGTCGATGCAAAGCTCTTTTGCCATCGATCTGGATTTGCGGGGATTGATATCGAAAGCTCCTGCGACTATTTCGATACCACCGTCAAGCCTTGCAGCTTTTCTGTGTACATCACCGATAAATGCGCCTGGTCCGCCTCCAACCATTCCCATCTTTAGAGTTCTGTCTAGCTTCATGCTCAGGTTCCTTTCCTGTACGGCTTCGTACTTTTAATTGTTTACGCTAATTTCGTACATGAGCAAGAGAACCTGAAACATGCCTGGCAGTGTCTTCAGGTCCTTTTGTAAATTCAAACGTAACAAAAACCAAGAACGCCACTTCTTTCCAGTGAAGTTTTATTTGACAATGTTAACCAGTATATGGTACAAAGCTACTAAAATTGACCATTGGTAGATTTTGAACACTACCAGAAACAAAAGGCCTTGTCCATGAAAAAAATTCTACAGCCCCAACCAGCCATATTTTACGATGTAAACGGTACTCATCGTGCAGATACCTGTGAGCCTCTGCGCAAGGCCAAAGAACGCGGAGAACTGTACCACGATGCTTTTGCGCACGGGTGTTACCCAGGCCAGAAGATGCCCAGCAAAATGCTTCCTGAACTTTGTGTCGCATGCGTATGGGATGCCAAGGAAGATCAGAACTGGGGACTGCCCGAACACCGAAACGAAGGGATCGAACTGGGGTATCTTACCCGCGGA
This sequence comes from Anaerohalosphaeraceae bacterium, assembly GCA_030641315.1. Taxonomy (GTDB): domain Bacteria; phylum Planctomycetota; class Phycisphaerae; order Sedimentisphaerales; family Anaerohalosphaeraceae; genus DAOWHR01. The sequence continues at coordinate 1,151 of DAOWHR010000072.1, forward strand.
ACACTCGATTTCACAGTCAACGGCGAACTTAACACGCTAAAAGCGGGCGATCTCACAGTCACCAGGCCATGGCAGCCGCACAATGTCGGCAGCCCCAATGTAGCGGCAAGCAGGATGCACTGGCTCATCCTCGATGTCGGTGTAAGAAGGCCAAATGACCCGTGGAAGTGGCCCGACTGGATCAGTTTCGCAGAACATGACCTTGCCGGACTTACAAAACTATTGAGCTACAACGAACAGTCAGTATGGCGCGGTAATAAGCAGATCGAAAAATGTTTCGAAAAGATTGCCGACCATATCAGTCAAGGCAACTGTCAGGCGGCGCATACACGAGTTCAGCTTTACATCAACGAACTGTTCCTGGAAGTCTACGAAATGCTCCAGCGAGAGAAGATCACTCTTGATTCAAAACTCAGCAGTACCGAGCGAAGCGTTGATATGTTTTTAATGGGACTTAGCGAACACATCGATTATCCCTGGACGCTCGAAGCGATGGCTGAACACTGCAACCTTGGACGGAGCAGATTCGCTCACTACTGCAAGAGATTGACGAATATGACCGCGGCCGACTATCTTGTGCATTGCAGGGTAGAAAAAGCCAAGGAACTGCTCGCGAAAAAATCCGAGATGAATATTACGATGATAGCGTTTAAGTGCGGATTCGAGTCCAGTCAGTATTTTGCTACTGTTTTCAAGAAAAAAATCGGCATCTCGCCAAGTACCTATCGCAGTGAATGCATATCTGCTTAGCTGGCGGTATCGGCGACAACCCTGCCGTTTTCCATTTGTATTGTGCGAGTGGCGTACCTTTTTGCCTGGTCGCCGTGCGTTACCACAATGACTGTCCCACCCTGGCGATTGTAATCAGAAAGATGACCGAGCACGATTTCCGCGTTATGGGGATCGAGGTTACCCGTTGGTTCGTCAGCGAGGATCAGGCGGGGTTTGTTGAGCATCGCACGGGCTATTGCCGCACGCTGTTTTTCGCCTGCGCTAAGCTCCGACGGACGGTGGTGCATACGGTCCGTCAGTGACAGTTGTGCGATGATCTCTTTTGCGGTCGATCTGGCATTTTGAGTTTTCGTAACACCTGCTGCAAAAAGGACATTTTCGATAATACTAAGATACGGTATCAGATGGAACATCTGGAAGATAAAGCCTATGTTTGCAGCACGGAACCTGGCCCTTTGCATCGCGGAAAGGCGGTATATGTCCGTTCCGTCGATCGTTACAGACCCTGCAGACGGATGAAGCATCGATGCTATGGCCATCAGCAGCGTCGTTTTACCGCTCCCGCTCGGTCCGTTTAGAACGACGAAACTGCCCTTGGCAATGTCAAGTGAAACACCGTCGATCGCATTAATTTTGCCCATGCGTTTATGATATGTCTTGATTACATTTTCTATTGCTAACATTCTATTGCTGCCTTAAAGTAGTTGCCGGATCCTGAGAAACCGCGATCATTACCGGGATGAAACTGGATACTGCCGCGAAAGCCGGTGCCGCGATCAGAGAGATGTTAAGCAGAGCATAATCAGGCTGTATCGCTTTGGCGGTAACGGTAAATATCGAAGGTCCGAATTGAAGGGCAAGAAATGTTCCAACCGCAAAACCGATCACCGCGCCGATAAGACCAGTGATAAGTGCCCTTCCGAAGAACAAAGTCATTATGGTTGGCGAGCCGTACCCAAGTGCCCTTGCAAGGCCGATCTCCTCCTGCCGCTGGCGAACGTTTGTCATCGCTAAAATACCGATCCATAAACCGCAAACAATGATCACTATGGGCAATATCATTGCGAATACGTTCTTCACTAGACGTCGCTGCTGGGAACGCGCCTTGGCGATTGCCTGCATTTGAACGACTTTACCTTCCGGAAGCAGTTCGGCAAGCTGCTCACGAAGTATGCTTAGCGGATTGTCGTTAGGCACAAAGCATAGACAGTCTATAGCTTTGATCTCGTTTATGCATGCAGGCTTGTTAAGAATAGCCTGGGCGTCTGCCAGATGACACTGCATTGTAATATCATCGGCAGAGCCACTTTCAGCGAGAATGCCAGCTACTGTCAAATCGATATTTCCGATATGTATGGTTGAACCTTTGTTGATATCGCAAAGATTTGCGACCTCGTGACCGATAAATACCGTACCTTTTTCAATAGCGAAGACCATCGGCGACTTTGCTTTACCGGGGGGACATATTTCCGGGGCCAAACCTCTAATTATGATGTTATGCCCGCTGTATTGAGTCCGTCCGTTGAGGGTCGCGACAAGATGGTTGTAGCCAATACCCTTTTGAGTCGCAAAAACATCGACATAATCTTCGGGCATGGTTTCATCAGAGAAACCCTGAAGATAAAAAGTACCCATATCGGTTTGCTTCGGAATGATGCGAATATTGAAACCTATATCACGCATCAGTCGTGTCGTTTCACGATTGGCAGCGGTCGCCGCGGTGAAAAACAGAACATAAAAAGCAACAGCGATCACGACTGCGAGCATTGACAGAACGAAGATGATCTTTCGGTGAGCGATCTCTTTGATTATAAGCTTGAGAATAGTCATTTTACTTCATTTTTCCCTCTTAGAGCAATGAAAACACCTGTCCCCAAAACCACCGCTATAACCAAAGCAAGTAATATTACAGCAAACTTATACGATGGCGATTCAGCCTCCGATTCCCAGGGAACGGTCTGTGGCTTCGGGATTTCTTCTTGAGATTCAATGGCTGGAACTTCAGGCACCGCTGCCTCCTCAGGAGCGTCAAAAGTAACCTCAATCTCCTGATAGCCAAAGCCAACTTCAGGGATTGCACTGAAATCTGCCGCAGCCCGCTGTGTCGTAGGACCATTCTTGAGGATCAGACTGATCTCCATCTTTACGGATGGGTCCTCAGGATCAAACCCAAGAGCTTTGGCCGCGTCCTGCTTTAAACCATCATTCCAGGTAAACGGGAACATCAGCCCTTCCATCCACTTTCGATCAAGCCCGCACTCACAATCGGCACCGATAATGGACAACAGCCCGATGAGAGTATCGGCGTTGAGTTGATCATCTTTTAATGTAAATCCCATTCGTCTGCCTCTGCCGTAGAGCACGGTAATCGATGGCTTACTATCAGCAGCATCGATATCAAGTGCCCAGAGGAGGGTCCGTTCTTTTTGGGCATCCAAACTTTCGATAACTGCCAGAGCAGGCGGCCTGGATACGTGCTTCGGCATCAGGGGCAGTTGAGAAGCAATGTGGTCAATTGCCTGCTGTGCTATAGAGCGGGCGTTTTCATCGGGATTGACAACGAGAACAACTGCGAAGCTGGAGATCAGCTTATCGAGAATTTCTTCGCGCTTTGGTGAGGCCGCCAGATCGTTTGTAATTACCCAGAGTTTATCGTTGATAGATCCAGCGGTATCGCCTATCGGAAGCAGCATTGATCTGCCGTCCTGCGAAGCAAAAATGATTGCAGGCAATGAATCGGGGAAATGTTTTTGCAGATAGGCCTTTGCCGGATGTCCCGACTGTTCGTCAACGTTGATGATGACATGTTTGATATTCGTATCTAAAAGACCGGCCCCTGCGACAGTATCAAACGCTGAAACAAACTCGGCTGGTGTTGAGCTGTCAACAAAACAGTAAAACGCATACGGCGCCGGCCGAAGATCTACAAAACCAACATCACGAACATTGTAGCGGCAGGCAAAGACACATGCGCTTACACATAAAAACATACACAATTTTAATAATGATCTGGATATAATTTTTTTGCACATACTAACATTCTACAATAAAAAAAAGTGAAAATAAAGACTAATCGCTAAGCACATGAATATGTTCTCTGGAAAGCCTGGCAAATACCATATCCGAACAGACCAGGGACTTGTCAGCGAACTGGGCGGGCGAAATATGAGCTATGATGTCCAACTTACCGGCCAGTTCAAGCCTGTAGTAATTGCCGCAATCCCGGATAGCGGTTATCTTAACTTCAAATGTATCAGGTTCTGGCTGACCACCAGGTTCTTTATTAATAACGACGTTTTCGGGTCTGATAATGAATTTGCAACTGCCGGAACAATTTTGCGGCAAAATTATATCAGCAACTTGCGAATCGATCTCAGATGAACTGTAAATATTTTCGCAGCGCATGAAACGTGCGACAAATTCGTTTCTGGGTTTCCGCATCAGGTTAGCCAACGTGTCTGTCTGGACGAGTTTGCCGTTGTTCAAAACCGCACCGGCATCGGCAATTGAGAATGCTTCTTCCAGATTGTGGCTTACATGGATCGTAGTAAGGTTCAGCTTGCGGTGC
>DAOWHR010000309.1 GCA_030641315.1 Anaerohalosphaeraceae bacterium
ACTGCCAGAATCCTGACTCTTTCTTCACTTTTCAAGATAGGTCCTTTCGCGTAAAAAGAACCTATTATAACTATATAAATTATCGTATAGTTCACGATGTCCTGGACCCTGCGAGGGTCTACGATGTCCTGAACCTTATCACCTATTCGCTAAGCAGTATTTTTATCGCGAACTACCAAACAAGATAGTGACAGTTCCATCTTTTTCTGCTATCATCAGGTCCCTGTATTGGATACTTGAAAAAACATACTTAACATTCGGAGCCGGAAATGCCTGCCACAAACAACCGCACTCGTCATCAAATACAAATAATGCTTATTGTGATATGCATCGTTTTTTCACTATCCACCGCCGACACGATCACTCAATTACAAAAACTACCCGATGCCCCTCTGACAGACACTCCCGACTGGCTCATCGACCCTTCCCCTTATAAGGCCGGAACATATAGAACCGATCGACCCGATGAAATAGTACTCTCCAACGGACTCATCAGTCGAACCTTCCGCATTGCTCCAAATGCTGCAACCATCGCCTTTGACAACCTGATCGCAGGCCAATCGGTGATCCGCGGCATAAAACCGGAAGCAATGGTCCAGATCGACGGCCAATGGTACGAAATAGGAGGTCTAAAGGGTCAGCCCAACTACGCCTTCCTCACTCCCGAATGGGTCGAGTCTCTGACCTCTTCACCGGAGGCTTTCAGGTTCACCGGCTTCACCGTTGGCAAACCAAAAGAACGCATCAAATGGGCCCGCGTAAGACACGCAGCTCCAAACTCCGTCTGGCCCCCGAAAGGCACATACCTCCGCATGGACTATAAAATGCCTTCGCCAACAGCCGACCAACTAGGCGCCGCGACCATGGACAGCGATGCTGCCCGTACCGAACTTATATCCGATGACTTCAAAACTCTTTCCCCAAAATGGAAGGTTCACACATCAAAAGCCCATAACCGAAGCTCATTCATCAACGAAGGCAAAGTCGGTGAAATATACACACCCGCAAATACAGCTGTTGTTGCCGAACAAAAATTACCCCCAAACACAAAACTCGTCGAAGTGACCATCGACGCAGGCACAGACACGAGCGCAAGCTGGGGGCCCGGCATTGCCCTCGTCTTCCCTGACCGCACAATAAAATTCAACATCCGCCCGGGCGGCAACGCATACGACTCCGCTCCAATGTTCGGCTTCTTCAACGGCTCAAGCGAAAATCCCGCAGCAGGCGGCAGACAGAAACTCGATCTCACAAAACCGTGGACCCTCCGACTCCGCATACAGGACAACCACGTCTACGCCGATGCAAAACCAACTGGTGGCGTTTGGAAAACTTACGAAAAGGCACAACTCCCCGCAAACGCAGCACCAACCGCCGTCCGCATCGGAAAAATGGCCTCCAATGGAACAGCATCTGATTTCTCGGCCCCGGGTGAAATTGGCCGTCTAAGAATATTAAACTTCGCCGCATACTCAGACATCGATCAGAATTACCTCAACGCACAACTCACAAAAGACAACAAACGTGACATCACCGTATCCGTTCACTACGAACTCTATGACGGTATCCCCGTAATCAGCAAATGGATCACAGTCGACAACAAAACTGACAAACCCATCAAAATAAACAGTTTCAAAAGTGAGATACTCGCCGCCGTAGAATACGGTTCTGCCGTAGAAGATCGAGGCGTACGCTTCACTCCCCCAAACATTCATGTTGAGACCGAATACGCGTTCAGCGGAATGACCGCAGCAAATACAAGTCGGTTCTCCATCCACTGGGTTTCTGATCCCGACTACAAAACACAGGTCAACTATTTAAGAATTAATCCCTGCATGTTAGAGGTCGCCCCGGAACTCGGCCCCGACCAGACGATCGATCCGGAGGGTACTTTCGAATCCTTCCATGCGTTCATCAAGCCAAACGACAGCTATGACCGCGAAAGAAACGGCCTCGCACAACGCCGCATGTACAGAACGATTGCGCCATGGGCAACAGAAAATCCCCTCATGATGCACGCAAGGTTTGCCGATTGGGATCGCGTCAAACTTGCGATTGACCAGTGCGCAGAAGTAGGCTTTGAAATGGTCATACTAACCTTCGGCAGCGGCTTCAACATAGAAAACAACAGTGATCAATATATCGCCCAAATGAAAAAATACGCAGACTACGCAAGATCAAAAGGTATCGAAATTGGCGGTTACTCACTCCTCGCATCAAGAAGAGTAGGCGGCGGCAACGACGTCGTAATGCCCGAAGGAAAACGTCCTACATTCGGCAACAGCCCATGCATCGGCTCCAAATGGGGACAGGACTACTTCAAAAAGCTATACAACTTCTACGAAAAAACCGGATTCATGCTCCTCGAACACGACGGCTCATACCCAGGCGATGTCTGCACCTCCTCCGACCACCCGGGTCACAAAGGTTACGAAGACTCTCGCTGGACACAATGGAAAACGATCAGCAATTTCTACAAATGGTGTCGCCAAAAAGGCATCTTCCTCAACATCCCCGATTACTACTACCTCGCCGGTTCAAACAAATGCGGTATGGGTTACCGCGAAGTAAACTGGTCCCTCCCACGCGCCCAGCAGGTCATACACACCCGCCAGAATATTTTCGATGGCACATGGCAAAAACTTCCGTCCATGGGCTGGATGTTCGTCCCGCTTACACAGTACCACGGCGGCGGTGCGGCAGCAACCATCGAACCACTCGACGAACACCTCGACCACTACGAAAAAATGATTCTCAGCAATCTCGGTGCAGGCGTTCAGGCCTGTTACCGCGGCCCCAGACTCTTCGACACCGACCGAACAAAAGCGATGGTCAAAAAGCAGGTCAACTGGTATAAGAAACACCGCTCCGTCCTCGAAGGTGACGTCATCCACCTCCGTCGTCCCGATGGCCGAGACATAGACTACTGGTTGAACGTCGACCCGGCAGGCAAAGAAAAGGCGTTGCTGATGATATTCAACCCGCTTAACGAAAAGGTAACCAGAACGATCGATATTCCTCTATATTATTCTGGACTGACCGATACGGCAAAAGTCTCCCATGAAGACGGCAAGACAGAAAAATACCAGTTGGACCGTTCCTACGGCATCAAATTGCCGGTTTCGTTGGAGCCAAACACTTCGACATGGTATGTGATAGAGTAATATAGTGAGTATTGACTTTTCGATCATCTGAATATAGAATCAGACTCTTAGGCATACACATTTAACGAAATGTCATGAAAGGGTAACGAATTGAATATTAAAGGCGTTGTACTAGCAGGCGGTATGGGCACACGTCTTATGCCCTTGACGAAGGTTACAAACAAGCATCTCCTCCCTGTTGGACGAAAGCCCATGATATACTATCCGATTGAGAAGCTCGTCGCTGCGGGCATAGATGACATTCTGATCGTAACGGGAGTTGAGAATATGGGTGATGTCGTCAACCTCCTCGGCTCGGGCCATGAGTTTGGCTGCCGGTTTACTTACAAGGTTCAGGATCAGGCAGGAGGAATAGCTCAGGCACTGATGCTCGCTCAGGGCTTTGCAGCCGGAGAGTCGGTCGTTGTGATTCTTGGCGATAATATCTTCCATGCCGACCTTACAGGATATGTTGATAAGTACAGTCGGCAGGAAGGCGGCGCCCAGGTCCTGCTCAAAGAAGTAGACGATCCGACACGGTTTGGAGTTGCTTCGGTAGAAAATGGTAAAGTAATTGAGATCGTCGAAAAACCAAAAGTTCCGAAATCGAATTACTGTGTTACTGGTATTTATTTTTATGACAATGCAGTTTTCGATATTATTTCCACACTTAAACCATCTGGCCGGGGCGAACTTGAGATCACCGATGTCAATAACGCTTACATCGCAAAAGGACAAATGTCCTATGATATTCTGAATGGTTGGTGGAGCGATGCAGGGACCTTCGAGTCGCTGGCACACGTCAACGAGTTAGTTGCAAAGGAAAAAATATGACAACAGGCAAGCACACTCACCAACTCAGATCGGTCGTTACCGAAGATGGGGTCAGAATATTAAGTTCCGGTTCCGTTATCGAAGGAGCAGGGGTCAGAAAGGCCGCTGTAATGCCGGATGAACGAGGCAGGCTCGGAGAGATAATGCGGGCCGATGACCCATGGTTTCAAAAATTCGGACAGGTCTATTTTACAACAACTTATCCGGGTATAGTCAAGGCATGGCATTACCATAAGCTGCAGACCGACCATTTTTACGTAGCAAAGGGAATTGTAAAAGTCGTACTGTATGACCGGCGAGAAGATAGCTCTACCCGTGACACGGTCAACCAGATTTATCTCGGAGAGCATAATCCCGGCTTACTCCGCGTCCCGGCAGGCGTCTATCATGGATGGATGTGCATAGGTCAAAAGGAGGCATATATCATCAATGTAGTTTCCCAGATGTATAACTACGCTGAACCTGACGAGTTCCGGCTGGACCCGCATGACAATGACATTCCGTATGAATGGGTAATAAAAGATGGCTGATGCTCAGGTAGTTCTTCTAGGTGCCCGTGGAATGCTCGGCACCGACATTGCGGAATTATTTACTAAACAGGGCCGTAGCGTCTGTCAGTATGACCTGCCGGAATTTGATATCTGCAATGTTGAGCAGCTGAAACAAGTTGTCCCGACCGATGGAATAGTGATTAACTGCGCCGCGTATACAAATGTTGATCAGGCGCAGTCGCAGCCGGATATTGCATTTGCGGTAAATGCCCACGCTGTCGGAAACCTTGGGACGATAGCCGCACAGAAAAACGCCTACATCGTGCATTTCAGTACTGACTATGTTTTTGATGGATGCTCAGATGCAGCCTATCGCGAAATGGATGCCGTCTCACCGATAAATGTTTACGGACAAAGCAAACTCGAAGGCGAAGCACTCCTGAACGCAAGTGGTTGTAAACACTGTACCATCCGCATCGAGTGGACGTATGGTCGCAACGGATCCAATTTTGTCACGAAAATGATCGACCTTGCACAGCAGCATGACAAACTTCGTGTTGTTGATGATCAGATAGGCTCACCTACTTCAACCAAACAGATTGCGGATGTTGTCTTTGAGCTGATTTCTAAGGACAGCAGGCCTTTGGGACTCTATCACTATGCGGCGGCAGGCCGCGCTACCAAATTTGAGATCGTAAAATTTATTGTCGACACTCTCAAACTGCCCGTGGAAGTTTGCCCGTGCAAAAGTCAGGAGTTTCCAACACCGGCCAAACGGCCCGCAAACAGTAGGCTATGCTGTGACAAAATACAGGCACTGCTTGAAAAACCGATCCCGAAATGGCAGGATACTCTCAAAGAGTTCCTGAGCCGGAAAATATAATTGGAGAAAGATATATGGTACGACTTGTCGTATTCGACATGGATGATACGCTTTACGACGAAATTGACTACTGCCGCAGTGGATTTATGGCTTGCGGACGTTGGTTGTCAGACTCTTGCGATCTATCTGCCGAAACCATTTACAATGCGTTCTGGGCCCGGTTCGCCTCTGGTGACCGGAGACATATATTCGATGCAGCCCTTAAAAAGCTTAACATAAATATCGACGATGACCTCATTAAACAGCTCGTAGAGGTTTATCGTCAGCATACTCCCGATATTTCATTGCCTCATGAAAGCAGATTGGTTCTGGATAATTTGTCTTCTAATTACACCCTCGCATTGCTCACTGATGGTTTTTTGCCTGCTCAGCAGCTAAAAGTAAAGGCTTTGGGAATTGAGTCTTATTTCAAATGTATTATTTTCACAGAACAGCTTGGCAGGCAGTTTTGGAAGCCCTCGGTCGTAGGATTTGAAAGAATACTCGCTAAAACTGGCTTTTCAGCACAGCAAAGCGTATATATTGGCGATAATGCCGTAAAAGATTTCATCGGACCAAATAAATTGGGATTTCAAACCATCCAGATTATTCGTCCAAATGGTGTCCACACTGACAGCGGTGCAGAAGAAATTTCACGCCCGGGGCATGTACTGATGTCCCTCAAGGACCTGATCGAGCTTATTGAAGTCATTTAATAAGGCTAAAAAGGTTGAATTGGCAGAACTAGGCGGTTTTTTTGTTGACGGATGGGTATCTTGTGTGGATACTACAATTTCTTGTACCTCTGCCCGGATGCAAAGGTTTATAAATCAGTTTTATTGTTCATATATGTAATTTAAGGAGTTGTCTATGGCCGCTGGCAAATCATCCCAAAGCAATGCCATGCTCTATACCGTGATCACATTTGTTGGATTGTTTCTTTTGTCGACAGTGCTTGCGGTGGTATTCTATGTTAAGTTTGAGGATGAGCGGACGCTCAGGGTCAAGGACAAGCAAAAGGCTTTGGAACTTGCCAGTGTAGGCGAATACAGCAATATCGTCAAGACGGTAGGTCAGGTCAAGGGTAAGTCCTATATCAAGGCAATGCAGGATTACCTCGACACCCTTTATTCCGCGATTACCGGCGAAGCTATGGACGGCAGTGCTGTTGTTAAGGTTGCTGACGCTGTCGAGCGTATTAATCAGACGATGGAGGTTCTTGCCGATGATGCCTCTGGTGCGTTTGGCATTGACGGCATCGATTTGCTCGGGACTATTAAGAAACTCAAAGCCGAGATCGACAATGCCAAAACACGCATTGATGATATCCAGAAGGAGATTGAGAAGCAGGGCGAAGACTATGCAGTAAATATGGCCGAATATGACGAAACCGCAAAAAAGCTTATCCGGGACAAAGGGCAGGCTCTTGCAGAAGCAGCCCGCATTCAGACTACCTATGAAGCTCTCAAGAATGATATGGATCAGTCTACCGCTCAGCAGGTTAAGACATGGCAGGATCGATATGAAACCGAGCAGGCCAGAAGGAAGGAAAAAGAAGTTGAACTCGCAGGTTTGCAGACAAAACTTGACGAAACGCTTGAGCAGTTAAATGACTCAGTCGCCACCCTGGAAAAGATCAAGCCAAGGCCTGATGCCGAAGTAGTGGCTTTCCTGCCAGATGCTAAAGTCGTTTCTGTCGATCTTGACACAAATGTCGTATATCTTGATCTTGGCCAAAAGGACCATGTATACAAGGGCCTTACATTCAGTATCTATGACAAGTCCGCTCCGATACCCGAAGACGGCAAAGGAAAAGCTGAAGTAGAGGTCTTCCAGATCAACGAAAATGTTGTTGCGGCAAGGATCGTAAGTTCAAGCGCAAAGAACCCGCCCGTACAGGACGACATCGCGGTAAATCTTATCTGGGACAAGAAAACAAGCAATAGCTTTGTAGTCGTCGGTGATTTCGATATTGACGGCGATGGAAGAACTGACCGTGACGGCGGCGAGAAAGTCACAAACCTCATCGAGAGCTGGGGCGGCAGGGTTGTTCAAGACGTTACAATCAATACCGATTTCATCATTATAGGCGATGAACCTGCCAGTATTGCGGCGCCTAACGCCGATGACATGGCGGTAGATCCCGATGCAGAGCAGAAATATCAGGATTCACAGGACAGGATAGATAGATACTATGAGGCATTCGATAAGGCCGATACGTTCTCTGTGCCGAAATTCAACACAAAGCGATTCCTCATTCTGACAGGCTATGATACTACCGCTAGGAAGAGCACCCCTAAGCGTTAAGCTGAGTTCAGTAAATATTTAAAAAAAAATAATCGAGCCGATGTCAAGTGGATTGCCACTAAGGCGTCGGCTCGATGCCTATTGACGATGTTATAACTTTGCCGGTGTATTCTTCCGCTCCCGGATATTCAAATCCCTGCTTCATTGCAGCGAACGTAACGGTTGTTAGGGCCTTAATTGCGTTTGTTCCATCTGTCGGCCTGCCAAGATCACAGTCAAGCCCCGAAGGAATGTCAACCGCGACAATCGGTATGCCAAGTCCGTTAATACATTGAATGATCGCTGGGTAAGGCTCTCTGCATGGCCCTGACAGACCGGTTCCAAATATTGCGTCGATGATCAGGTTTGAACCTAAGCTGTGCTCTATGATCTTTTCGCAAACAGAACTATTAAGGTCGATACTTGTAACAGGTATTTTCATATTTCGCAGTATCGTTAGATTTGTTTTAGCGTCTCCGCCGATTTTTTGCTCATCGCCGCAGATGAGCACCTTGACATCGATCGATAAATTGAACAGGTGTCTTGCGACCACATAACCGTCACCTCCGTTATTTCCCGTTCCGGCAATGATGGTTACGCGGTTAGCGTTGCTGATTTTCAAAATATCATAGATTACTGCTGTGCAGTTTTTACCGGCGTTTTCCATCAGCACGACGGAGGGAATCTGGATTTCTTTGATCGCCCATGCGTCAAACTGGCGAACTTTAGCCCGTGACATTGTACTTTTAGTATCGTTCTTCATAACAGTAGATTATCGTTCATTTACGCCGTAAATCAATACTTATGAAAATGTTTTTATGGACTGGATTTTAGTGTTATCCAGCGGCAATTTAGAAGGATTGGAGCTTTTTGATTTATTTATAATACTTCACACGCAAACCTTTCCCGCACATTATTCGTATATAATACGGAAGAATATTATAATTCGTGTTTATTAAGGCCGATTACAGACATCGTAATGCGGTTTATAAGGTGAAAGGAGAATAAGATGAATAATAATTTCATGAAAAACCAGGGATCAAAGATGCACATGCCTCATATACACGTTAGACATATGCACATGCCAAACGCCCATCAGATGGCAGTAAAGATAAATCACATGATACACGACAGCCGTTTTTGGGCAGTAGTTGCGCTGGTTGTTATTACTTTGCTGATCATACTTACAGCGATACTATCATCGTCTAGCGGCGCAAGGCCTCTTGATCGAATCCCAGGCCCCGCATTTCCATTCCTTTACTGACGAGATTAATGGATTGAGGGCTGGTCCTGTTTACGTAAGAGGATTTCAACTCCGGTTGCAGTAACGGATATGCTGCCGTTTCTCTTAGGGTTAGTGGGTTCAACTCATAGGTGCAGCTGAGTCGCCAAATCTACAAAACAGCAAAATCACCAAAAAAATGGGCAAAGGGAATGTTCAGCCTATTTTTCATTGATTTTTGCTTGCTAAATAAAGATTTGAAGCTATAATCGCCCAAATTGTTCGGCGGCGTGGCCAAGTGGACTAAGGCACTGGTTTGCAAAACCATGATTCGTGGGTTCGAATCCCACCGCCGCCTTTTAAGACCCTTACTGATCATAGGGGTCTTTTTTAATGCGCGAAAATATGGATTTGAGTTGGTGTGGATTGCTTTTTTTTCTGGAGTTGTACTTTTTCTGACCGATTTCGGGAATTCTTCGTGTTAAGATGGGTTGTTTGGGGTTGGGAATCGGCGGAATTGGCTTGTTATACGAATTTCAGTTAATTAGAGCTGATTTCATCCACGGAAATAAGCATAAACTTGAAAGTTCTTCTTCTTGATTTGATATCCATAG
>DAOWHR010000020.1 GCA_030641315.1 Anaerohalosphaeraceae bacterium
ATGGCTTAAGCAAAAGGCCGAGATACTGCGAGTTACCGAAAAGAGAGAATCCCAGCGCCAGCGAACACTGGCGCGTGAACTGAACTGGATCAATACGTCAGTTAAGGCTCGAAACCAGAAGAACCAGGCGAGAATTAACGCGTATGAGCAGCTGGCAGCGCAGCCTGTGGTCGACCCAGGCAGCGACACACTCATACAGATACCGTCAGGCCAGAGGCTTGGCGAAAAGGTGCTTGCGTTTAAGGATGTCTGCAAGAGCTATGACGATAATCTGCTGATCGATAAATGTTCGTTCGAACTGCCGCAAAACGGGATCGTTGGTGTGATCGGCCCAAACGGCATCGGCAAGACAACGCTTTTCAGGATGATAACAGATCAGCAGAAGCCCGACTCCGGCAAGATCGACCTCGGTCCGACGGTATCGATCGGCTATGTCGACCAGCACCGCGATGCGCTCGATGGCGACCGGTCGATATTTGAGGAGATCGGTGACGGCAAAGACGAGATATATGTCGGAAAATCTGTGATGTCGGCCCGTGCCTATGTCGCCAGGTTCAATTTCAGGGGCACTCAACAGCAAAAGAAAGTCTCCCAGTGTTCCGGTGGTGAACGCAACAGGATACATCTTGCAAAAATGCTCCGGCAAGGCGGGAACCTTTTGCTGCTCGACGAACCGACAAACGATCTCGACGTAGATACAATGCGTGTGCTGGAGCAGGCGATAATAGATTTTCAGGGTTGTGCGATGGTCATAAGCCATGACAGATTTTTTCTTGACAGGATATGCACACATTTGTTAATTTTTGAAGGGTCAGGCAAGACGCAGTGGTTTACGGGTAACTTCGCGGCATACGAGGAAATGGTCCAGGCCGAAAATCCCGAAAGACTGGCACACAGACGCGCAAAATATAAGCAGATAAAACTTAAATGATCTTCGGATTTGCCGGTGCTTGAGAAAAAACAAGAACTAAGGCATTTTGCTTGACTTGTCCGGGTTTTGCCTGTAAATAATGTTATAGTAAGATTCAATTTTGAAAAAAACATCGTTTTTGCGAACTTTTTCAATGTTTTGTCGTAAAAACTCCAAAAGTATATTTTTTTGCGGGAGACAATATAAATGGCAGCGGATGTAAAACAGATCGGGCAGCTTGTCGAGCAGAAAAGCGAGTTTGTTCGCAGGCTTTTTGGTGAGATGGACAAGGTTATTGTGGGCCAGCGCTACATGCTTGAGCGTATGCTCATCGGCATGCTCGCTAACGGTAATATTTTACTGGAAGGCGTACCGGGGCTGGCAAAAACGTTGGCCGTTACGGTGCTTTCACGTGCGATAAAAGCTGACTTCAAGCGGATACAGTTTACCCCGGACCTGCTGCCTGCTGACCTTATCGGCACACAGATATATCGGCAGTCCGACGGCGATTTCCAGACCCGCAAAGGTCCGATCTTCGCTAATATAATCCTTGCTGACGAGATCAACCGAGCGCCAGCCAAGGTACAAAGCGCATTACTCGAAGCGATGCAGGAACACCAGGTAACTATCGCTCAGGAAACTTTCGCATTGCCTAGTCCGTTTTTGGTGCTGGCAACGCAAAACCCCATCGAGCAGGAAGGGACCTATCCGCTGCCAGAGGCGCAGCTTGACCGTTTCATGCTAAAGCTCAAGATCGATTATCCCAGCAAGGAAGATGAGCGGATAATACTTGACCGTATGAGCGAGATCGACAAAAAGTTCGATATCCAGCCAGTTATTACTCCCGAAGAAATTCTTGAGGTTCGCGCTGTCGTCAATGAGATTTATATCGATGAAAAGATCAAGGACTACATCGTTGACATCGTCCACGCCACACGCGAACCGGCAAAGTATGGTTTGCAGATTGCTGAACTTATCAGCTATGGCGCATCGCCGCGTGCGACAATTTTCCTTGCCTTGGCTGCAAAGGCAAACGCTTTTATACAGGGACGTGGTTATGTAACGCCCCAGGACATTAAAAGTATAGGCATGGACGTTTTGCGTCATCGCGTGATAGTCAGCTATGAAGCCGAGGCCGAGGAAAAGACCAGTGAAGATATTATCAAGCAGATATTCGATAATATCGAAGTGCCCTAATCTGTAACATATTGTTGGTTGAGCATTGGTTAATGACATTTAGACTATTGAATTGATATGCTGCCTCCTGACCTGATTAAGAAAATTCGCCAGATACAGATATACACCAAGCGTATGGTTAGCGCCAGTTTTGCAGGCCAGTACGAAAGTGTGTTCAAGGGTCGCGGTATGCAGTTTGACGAGGTGCGACAGTACACCCCTGGCGACGATATCCGTGATATTGACTGGAACGTAACGGCTCGAACAGGTCAGGCCCACATCAAGAGGTTCGTCGAAGAGCGGGAGATGACCGTCATGTTCGCCGTTGACCTTAGCGCTTCAGGTGATTTCGGGACGGTCAACAAGGTCAAGAACGAGCTGGCCGCAGAGTTTTGCGCCGTCCTTGCCATGGCAGCTACAAAAAATAATGACAAGGTCGGCCTCGTCGTATTTACAGACAGGATCGAACTGTTCATTCCACCAAAGAAGGGAACCGCCCATGTACTGCGTCTGATACGTGAGCTTCTGTATTTTAAGATGCCAAGGCGTTCAACGAATATTCCAGGTGCTATTGAATATTTGCAGAAAGTGCTCAAAAAGCGTGCTACTGTATTTGTCGTTTCTGACTTCATCGAAGCCGATTTCCAAAAGCCTCTCGGCCTGCTCAATAAAAAGCATGACGTTGTAGCGGTAACTGTTAATGACCGAGCGGAACTTGACCTGCCCAAGGTCGGGCTTATTGAGTTCGAAGATGCGGAAACAGGCGAGATCATCCTGGTCGACACCGCAAGTGCGGCGTTTCGAAGAAAATTCAGCTCGGTGGGCGCCCAAAGGCTCGACGAGCTTAAAACCAATTTCCGCATGATAAATATTGACAGCATTAACATAAACACCGACAAGCCCTACATTCAGGATCTTGTGCGGTTTTTCCACATGAGACGAAAACGTTATTAAAGGGACTGGGGAAATGGAACAAAAGCTGGATTTCTCACTGCCTGAGAAAAAAAAGAACAGTAATATATTACCGAAGATAGCATTGTTTATGCTCCTGATGATACTATTGCTCTGTCTTGGCATAGCCGCTAAGGTTGGTTCATTGAATCCCGGCAGCAGCGGTACTGTATCGTCAGTCGCAAATGCCGAACAGACAAAGCAGCTTGCCTCCAAACTCGCCGCTCGCGGTCTTTATGCCCCTGCGGTAAAGGTCTGGCAGCAGTACCTCGACCAGTCCCAACTCACAGGCGAACAGAACGCAAGGGTGCTCTATCAGATGGCTTCGCTGCTGGAAAAGGCGGAAAAATTCGAACTGGCTATCGAATATTATTACCGCTGTGAGATGGCTGCAAAGCTTGACGATATGCAAAAGGATATCAACGATGGCGTGAAGCGATCCTTCGAATCCCTCGGCAGGTTCTCCGCTCTCAAATACGAAATGATGGACCGGACCAGTTATAGATCCGACGAACCGGCTGGCGCCGAGGTGGTCGCTGAGATCGGAACACAGAAAATAATGCTTTCACAGCTTGACGGGCTTGTCGAGGAGCAGATCGAAAAACAGCTTGCCCAATATGCTGCGTTTATGTCCGCCGAGCAGCTTGATCAGCAAAAAAAGCAGATGCTGACTCAGTTTGCTACCGCACAAGCCAAGATACAGTTCCTGCAGGGATACATCGCACAGGAAGTTCTGTATCGCCACGCTTTAGATGAAGGGCTTACCGAAAAAGACGAAGTCAAAAAGACACTTGACCAACTGAGAAAAAGTGTGCTAAGTCAGCAGGTTATCACTGATGCTCTTACTTCTAAGATCAACATTACAGAAAGTGACATCCAGACATACTACCAGGCCAACAAAGAAAAATACATCGAACCGGCCAAAGCGAAGATCAGTCACATACTCGTCGATTCCGAAGACAAAGCAAAAGAAGCAAAGTCAAAACTTGACACAGGCGAAGATTTTGCAGAAGTGGCTAAACAGTTTTCAATTGATGATGCTACTAAGGATAAAGGTGGCATTATCGATACAGATGTTAAAAAAGGCTCGTCGGTGGTTGCAGGTATCGGCCAGGCTCAGGGGCTTGTTGAAAAAATATTCGCGACAGAAGTTGGCAAGGTACTCACCGAACCTGTTCGGACGGACAAGGGCTTTGAGATCGTAAAGGTCGAAAGTAAACAGCAGGCAAGGCAAAAAGAGTTTGATGAGGTTGCTCAACAGGTCCTAAGAGAACTGAATGACAACAAGAGTCAGGAAGTACAGCAGCAGCTTATAAAAAAACTGATGGACGAGTACGAAGTGGTGATCCATACTTCAGTGCTTGGTGGCAACGAACCTAAAGAGGTAGAGCAAAAATAAAAAACAGGCGAAATGAACAAAACAAGAGTATATAATTTAATACTAATTCTTGCCGTAATCTCGATGGCAGCGGGGCTTATTGGCTGCAAGGACGAATCCGGCAAAAAGGACGATATTGTCTTTGCTGTCGATAAGGAGTTTCTCAGAGGTCCGCTTACGGTTCATTTGCGTATTGATAAGTCTGAGATGTCAATAGCTGATACTTTTTTCCTTGAGTTTGAAGCTGCGATCGATCCGGCGTATACTGTCACAATGCCGGCAGTCGATCAAGTTTTGAAGAACTTCGGTATTCGCGATTGGCGTGACCTTGGACAGAAGCTTGACGATCAGGGCAATATTGTAAAGACATATCGCTATCGGCTTGAGCCGCTTGTTTCTGGCGACTTCGAACTGGCTCCGTTTGCTTTTGAATTTACCGAAAATGAAACCGACTCTGCCGTTGAAGCAAAGGTCTATACCCTTGAAACCACACCTGTCGAGATCAAGGTTACTTCGCTGTTGGGCGAGGATCTTGCTGAGCTTAAGATAGCCGAGATCGAAGGCGTTGTTGACATCGCGGCCAAACCATTGTCGTGGTGGCTATGGGCCATTCCTGCTGGTGTAGTAATTGTCATTGCCTTACTGGTTTTGCTGTTAAGGCGCAAACGTAATGTCAAGCTGATTAGGATTTTCAGACCGGCTCACGAGGTGGCCTATGCCCGCATACAGGCACTGATCCAAGCCGATCTCATCGAATCAGGCCGGATCAAGGAGTTTTATCAGCGCATCAGCAACATCCTCAGGCACTATATCGAGGACCGTTTTGCACTTAGGGCGCCCGAACAGACAACAGAGGAATTTCTATACGCGTTGCAGTCTGCCGATTCACCCGACCGGTCGATACCGCAGGCCGACCGTGACAGACTAGCCGAATTCATGCTCCACTGCGACCTGGTCAAATTCGCAAAACATCAGCCCGATACAGAGCGCATACAGCGTACGTTTGACCTTGTAAAAGAGTTTATCGAAAGGACTCGCAGCGATCAGTACAAGATCGATGTAACCGAAACCCAAACCGAGAATATGGAGGCACAGGCGTAGATCAATGCAGTTATATACTCCGTGGGCATTACTGTTGCTTTTAATTCTGCCGATACTGGCGACAGTATCGCTGCGCAAACGGCGAACGGCTAGCGTTAAGTTTTCGTCACTGTCAAGCATGAAACGCGCACCTGTATCCTGGCGTTTGAGATTCCGTTGGCTGCTTGTTCTTTTACGTCTGATCTGTGTGGGCCTTTTGATCGTTGCGATTGCAAGGCCGCGTAAGGGAACCGTCCTTTCCAACATCGCAACCGAAGGCGTAGCGATGGAGATCGTGGTCGACCGCTCAGGCAGCATGGGTCAGCAGATGCAGTACAAGGGCAAGACCATGACACGTTACGATGCGGTTAAGCTCGTACTCAAGGATTTTGTCGGTGGCGGCGGCGAACTTGCTGGCAGGGACAACGACCTGATCGGACTGATAACATTCGCTCTCTACGCCGATACTACCTGCCCGCTCGTGCACGGCCACAATGTGTTGCTGGAGTTCCTCAAGCAAACCGATATAGTCAAGATAGGGGCTGAGAATTGGACTTCGATCGGTGACGCCGTAGCTCTTGCCGCAGCCAGGCTCAAAAAGGCAGAAGAGGAGATCAATGCAAGAAATGCTCGCTTAAGCGCGATCGCCTCAGACGATCGGAAAAGTCAGCAGGACAGCTTTACAATTAAAAGCAAGGTCATCATCCTGCTTACCGATGGCGTTAGCAATTCCGGCAAGTATAAACCGCTCGAAGCTGCCAAACTGGCAAAGGAATGGGGCATTAAAATTTACACGATAGGCATCGGCTCCGACCAGTCGTTCACAACCGTTCAGTCGCTCCTGGGAGCCTTTCAAATGCCCTCAAGGCAGCAGCTTGACGAAGGCTTGCTAAAAGCTATGGCTCAGCAGACCGGCGGTTTCTACGCAAAAGGATCCAGCGGCGAGGACCTCGAAGACATTTACGCAAAGATCGACCAACTAGAAAAGTCCGAAGTGAGATCTTTACAGTATACCGAATACGCTGAGAAGTTCACCTCGTGGGCACTTGGGGCACTGGCTGTGCTGGCCATTGAAATTCTCGCAAGATGTACGATCTTCAGGAAAATACCATAAAAGGGTAAGATGGATATACAGGGAAACGAAAATCTGTTGTGGCTTATATTTGCGGCGTTGTTTGTGCTGGTGCCTGCTTATGTCTACTGCTTCTGGCGAAAGGCGGCGGCACTTCGTACGCTTGCGTCGCTTGACATGTTAAAAAAGATAAACGTATCGGTCAGTTTTCGCAGGCAGATACTAAAGGCTGTCTTACTGCTGATCGGGTTTATTGTAATTGTCGTTGCTCTTATCAGGCCAGTCTGGAACCCGCAGAGCAAACAGATATCCAGGTCTGGCAGGGACATAGTAATATTGCTTGACACATCCAGGTCAATGCTCGCCCAGGACCTTCGACCAAGCAGACTCGAACGTGCAAAGATTGCTATCTCCGATCTTGTCGAGGTTCTTCAGGGCGACCGGATATCGCTTATTACATTTGCGGGCAATAGTTCGGTCAAATGTCCCCTCACGCAGGACTATGCCTTTTTCCGCATGGCCCTTGCCGATGTATCCACAAAGAGCAACGCACAGGGCGGAACGGTTATCGGTGACGCTATACGACTTGCGCGGACCGAAGTGTTCGACACCAAAAGCAGGAAATACAAGGACATCATCCTGATAACCGATGGCGAGGACCAGGACAGCTTCCCGGTTCAGGCCGCAGCCAAAGCCGCCGAAGACGGCGTAAGGATCATCGCGATAGGTCTTGGCGACAAGGATCAGGGCGCAAGGATTCCAATAACCGATCAGAACGGCCGCAAATCATTCCTGAAATACCAGGGCCGGGAAGTATGGTCCCGCCTCGAAGGTGATAAACTGCTTGAAATAGTCTACGCCACATCGGAAGGCAAGTATCTCGAGGTCGGAAAGGGCGATTTCGACCTGGGACAGATATACACCGACCTGATCGACTCAGCCGAGAAACGGGAGCTTGAATCGACGACCATGATACAGTATGATGAAAAGTTCCAGATATTCCTGGCTCTTGCGATAGTTTTAATTGTAGCAGAGGTATTTATAAGTGAACGCAAAAAAGTATAAAATATTAGCTGCCCTTACTTTGCTGATAACAGTCGCAGCAGTTGTCACTGCCGGCCCTGTGCGCGACTATGTCTCAGCGGGCAACGCTTTATATTCCGAACAAAAGTTCAACGAGGCGATCAGCCAGTATGACAATGCCCTCGTTGAAAGCCCGAATGCTTACCAGGCGAAGTTCAACAAAGCAAACTGCCGCTTCCAGCTTGACGATATGGCTTCGGCGATCGATCTTTTCAAACAGGTCGCTGTCGGTACAAAGGATATGGAGCTGGTTGAAAAGGCAAAGTATAACCTCGGCAACTGCTTTTTCACCAAGGCCGAAAAACTAAAAGAATCCGATCTGAAAAAGGCGGTTGAACAATATGAGTCAGCCATTGACCACTGGAGGCAGGTTCTCGACCTGAACCGGGAAAATGTAAATGCCGCAAAAAATATTGAGGTTGCAAGGCTGATCATCAAAGATATCATCGACAAAATAAACAAACAGAAGCAGGAGCAGGATAAGCAGCAGGAAAAGATGAAGCAGCTTCTCGAAAAAATGAAAAAGCTTCTCGACAGGCAAAAAGAACAGGCTGACGCTAACGATAAATTGCAGAAAGATTCCAAAAGCGATAAACTTCCGAAGGAAGAAGTCGCCAAAAAATGTGACGATCTTGCCAAAGAGCAGAACGAGCTTAAAGACGATACAACCAAGGTAGCCGATGAAGTTGGCCAAATGGCCCAAACCGCACAGCCCCAGCCGGGTCAGCAGCAAGTCGCACCGAACGAAAATCCTCTGGATCAGGCACTGTTGGAAATGGACTCAGCAGTTATCGATCAGGCCGGTGCCGCACAGGAGCTTTCGATCCGAAAAGCCGATAAAGCGAAAAAATCACAGGACGACGCTGCCCAACACATCCAAAATGCCATAGAATCACTTTCTCAGAAACAGAAGCAGGACCAACAACAGCAACAGCAGCAGGATCAGCAGGACCAGGAAGATCAGCAACAGGACCAGCAGCAAGGCCAGGATCAACAGCAGCCCGAAGAGCAGAGCAAGGACGATCAGCAGCAACAGGATCAGCGGAGTCAGGACGACCAGCAGCAGGCCCAACAGGAACAGGAGCAGGCCCCCGATGCGACCGCCCAGCAGATACTCGAAGATGAAGAGGATCGTCAGAAGCGTCAGCAAAAACAGATCAGGCAAAGAAGAGTCGAAAAGGATTGGTAATTTGTCGCAAACCCGAAAACATCTTGTTACACTTTTACTATTAACGGCTTTGGCCTGCTCGGCTTACGGTGCCGATATTACCGTTACCGCTCAGGCAAACACCTCGGAAGGCATTTATGTCGGCCAGCGTTTTGCGTACGGCATTGTCATTAACGGCTCAGACAAACCGGGTAAGGTGGATACCTCTCAGTTAAACTCTTTTAATCCTCAATACGCAGGCGGCCAAAATAAATCACATAGTTTTTCCAGCAACATCAATGGTCGAATAACCAATAAGGTAATAAAGAAGTACCTTATGATTTACTACCTAACTGCTTCCAGGAATGGTAAGATGACAATTCCTTCGGTCAATGTTACAGTTGAAGGCAAGGCGTATCGAACAAATCCCGTAGATGTGGAAATACTCGAACCTGATACAACGGCCCAGATGGAAATGGAGATGACGCTTTCAAAAGAAAGATGTTATGTCGGCGAACCTATCGTGCTGGACGTCAAGTGGCTAATCCTCAAAAAGATAGATCGTGCCAGAGCGAACGATGATTTCAACTTTAACATTCCGGTTTTCTTAAGCGATGCTTTTATAATCGATGATACGGGACAGAAGAGTCCTCAGGCGGGATTATTAAACATAAACGGTATCGATGTTTATACAGAGCAGAAAGATGTTGCCCGCAAGGGTCTTGACTGGGTACAGATTTCTTTCAGCAAGGTTTTGATTCCTAAATCTCCCGGCACTGTAAAGATCGACAAAGTCTCGGTGCTTAGTAAATTTGCTGTAAAAGAAATAAGGCGAACTATTTTTGGTCCGGAATACGAATACAAGCGTTTCATAACAGAAGCCAAATCGCTGGACCTTGAAGTTTTGCCATTGCCCCAGCAGGCCAAACCAAAAGGCTTTTACGGACTCATCGGCGAATACAAAATAACCACGTCAGCAACGCCCACCAGGGTCAACGTCGGAGAACCGATCACCCTGACCATCGCTGTCCAGGGCGACTATCTAAAGCCGGTTCAGTGGCCCGATCTTGAGGGCAATCCACAGTTTGCTTCCAACTTCAAGATACCCGCTGAAAGAAGCTCGCCCACCGTACGGAACGGCAGTAAAATATTCACCCAGACGATCCGTGCCAACAGCGATTCGGTTAAAGAGATACCCCCGGTCGCGCTGCCGTGCTTTGACACTGAAAAAGGCGAATATAATATTGTTTACAGCGATTCAGTACCGCTTGACGTGGCGGCCACAAGCATCCTGACCAGTGCCGACATGCAGGGCAGGGACGCCTCAAACGTAAACCGCAAAGTCGAAGCAACACGCAAAGGCATCAACGCAAACTACGACGATATCGATCTCTTCGTGGAACAATCATTTTCCATAACCGCTGCAATCACTCAGCCGACCATGCTGACCGTTGTTTCCATCCCATTCGCGGCCTTTGTGCTGAGCCTGTTCGCAAAGATAGTCACATACAAAAGGCCAGGCTCTGTCGAAGCAAAGATACGCAGAAACGCCGCAAAAAATGCGATAGCCTGCATTAAGAAACTGCCCAAAGACAGCAGCGAAAGATACAAAATCGCAATCTCAGTCATGCAGCAATACGTTGGAGCAAGATTTGACAGAGTTGCAAACTCTATAACAGCCGGCGACTGCCATGACGCGATATTGTCCGCGACAGGTAGTAAGGACCATGCCGATAGCTTCAAAGAGATATTCGAATCCTGCGAAAGCGCCTGCTACACTGGCGGCCAGGTCGAATTCGATGCACCCAAACTCACACAATTGATCCGCGACATCGAAAAGGGGGCATCCAAATGATCAGATACCTATCCGCAATACTGTTTGCGTTGCTTCTGTTCTGTGTGGTTGGTTTCGCCGAAGAAACAAACCTCCCTCTTGAGCCGATCGAAAGTACAGACGGCCGGTTTACATCCGTTCTCGACAATATTGGCAAAGATGTAACCGATACCGTGACAGATAATGAGATCGGTTTTACCGGTTCCGCCGAAGATAGAATTGTCGCTGAATTTCAGGCCGCTCAAACAGCTTTCACTCAGGCAAACCAAGCCTCCACACCGGAAAAGGCAAAGGCTCTTTACACAACAGCGGTCCTCCATTACGAAAAGGTCATCGAACAGGGATCGGTCAAGCGTGCAGAATTGTATTACAACCTGGCAAACGCATATCTGCTCAAGGACGATATAGGCAGGGCGATACTAAACTATCGTCGTGCGGAAAAGCTCCACCCTGCCAACACGGATATTTTGAAAAACCTGACGTTTGCTCGCACAAAACGCATCGACGCCGTTGCCGTCAAAACACAGCAAAAGGTGCTCAAAACACTATTCTTCTGGCACTATGATTTTTCAATAAACGCAAGATTCATCACCGCATCTATCTGCTTTGCGATCCTGTTTACACTGTTTACGATCCTCATCTGGCGCGGCAGGACTACGGGAATTGTAGTTCTGTGTGTTTTGACGGTACTGCTGTTTGCGGCATTTGCAGGCTCGATAGGTGTTGAGACGTTCAGCAGTTCCAGACAAAAGGCCGGCGTTATCATAAGCCCCTCCGTGATCGCAAGGCAGGGCGATGGAGCGAACTATTCACCAAGCTTCAAGGACCCTCTCCATGCGGGCACCGAATTCGACCTCCTCGAAAAACGCCCGGGTTGGTACAAAATTCAGCTCTCAGACGGCAGCGAAGCCTGGATTACAACAAACAGCGCAGAGCTAATCTGAATCTTGAAATCACACCAAACTCCCGTTTTGCAGTTGAAATTACGGGATTCTTGTTTTTTGCAAGCACTAAAATTGCAGGAATATTTAAATGTTCCAAGAGTTTTACAACGCTGAGTAAGATCATAGCAAACAGAATCCCCACCTCTTCACAGAAAAATTTCAAGTTGAATTTCGTACTATTTGTGTTTAATTTGGTGGAATTACAGGAGCGGATTTGATATTGTGCTTCAAAAGAAATTTGGTGGGGCAGTCAGGGCGGGTATATATTCAATTAGAAGTCTCGGGACAATGTAGTTTTTGTCCTGCTGGGGGACTTGAAATAGAGACGCATTTCAAACAGAAAGAGAGTGTTACTTTGAGACGAATACAATTATTGGTAATTTGGGCGGGGTTATTTTGTTTTATTTGTGGATGCGATTGCTGTGAAAAAAAAACTGGGGATTGTTCCGATATTTGTCTGAATAAAAATCAATGCATGGAAGACAGCAAAATTCTGGATGCTTTCACGCAGAAGACTATTAAACTGATGGAATCAGAGGGGACTGAAAAAATAGATATCTTACGAAGCCAACTGAAACGAACATTTCAGGAAGTTTCTCTAAAGCCAATATCTTTGCAGAAAAAAACACCCGTAAAGATATACAAAGAGTGCAAGCCCAGCGTTGCCGTAATTGGCGGCATATATAAGTGTGGAAAGTGTACAAAATGGCACTGTGAAGTTGCGACGGGGTTTTTCATATCTAGTTCTGGTGTCCTGATGACAAATTATCATGTTGTTGCATCTGGGCGCAGCGCAGCCTATTGTATAATGACCAGTGACGGGGCAGTATACGGCATTAAGTCTGTACTAGCGGTAGATTCTGTAAATGATATTGCGGTTCTTCAGATAGATGGCGAAGGATTTAAACCGTTGGCATTGTCGAATCGTCACGAAGTGGGCGGAGCCGTCACTCTGATTAGCCATCCGGATAATCGTTTTTATACGCTTACAGAGGGCCTTATCAGCCGATATATGTTCAATGATATTCAAGACAAACAGATCGAACAAATGCAGATTACTGCTGATTTTGCCCGTGGTTCCAGCGGCGGCCCTGTGTTCAATGAGTATGGTGATGTGGTGGGTATGGTACAGTCAACAAATTCAATCTATTATTTTCAGGAAAAGGAGCAGCAGAGGGATCTGCAGATGGTTATCAAAAACTGTATTCCTTCAAAGAAGCTTATTGCTCTCGTTAAAAAAACGACACCATAAAACGAATCTTGGCTTTGGTTAAGATGTTTTGGTTCTCATCCAATAAAGTTGATTGAAGCAGATTGATTGTTACGTAGCAGGTTTGGCAATTAAAAGGCTGGGTGATGGCAGCTTGGCAAACGCGTATCTGCTCAAAGACGATATCGGCAGGGCCATTCTAAACTACCGTCGCGCCGAAAAGCTCCAGCCAGCCAATTCCGACGTGTTGAAGAACTTAACATTTGCCCGCTCAAAACGAATCGACTCTGTAGCTGTCAGGACTCAGCAGAAGGTACTCAAGACATTGTTCTTCTGGCATTATGATTTTACGATAAACGCAAGGTTCGTTGCGTCATGCATCTCTTTTGCCGTGCTGTTCACTCTGTTTACGATCCTCATCTGGCGGGGCAGAACAACCGGGGTCGTTGTGCTGTGTGTTTTGACTATATTGCTGTTTGTCGCATTTGCTGGCTCGATAGGCCTTGAAACTTTTAATAGTTCCAGACAAAAGGCAGGCGTCATCATCAGCCCATCCATGATCGCAAGGCAGGGCGATGGAACGAATTATTCCCCAAGCTTCAAGGACCCTCTTCATGCGGGCACCGAATTCGACCTCCTCGAAAAACGCCCGGGCTGGTACAAAATTCAGCTCTCAGACGGCAGCCAGGGCTGGATAACAACAAACAGCGCAGAACTCATCTAATAATAATTCAAGTTAATTCAAGCCGATGTC
>DAOWHR010000392.1 GCA_030641315.1 Anaerohalosphaeraceae bacterium
CAGTTCGGTGCGTTTATGGGGATGTAAGTTTGGAAGTCCGGTCAGACTTCGACAAGAACCTCGTCAGGTTCGATAAAGTCGCAGTTACGTTCAACAAGAGCTTCCCTAAGCTGCGTCATGTTGTCATTGTAATTGTTTTGTGGTCCGAAGAGCATTGCACTTTTGCAGGAGGTGCTTATCAAATCGACTTTGCTGTTCAGCATGATGTCAGGTGCGTAAACCAATATCCTGTCATATTTCTCTGTGCATGATCCTATCAGGCTGATAACTTTGTCAGAGGTTAGTTTGCTTATCATACCTGCACAGATAATCGAGATACCGTTGACTCCGCTGTCTGTAATGAATCGTTCTGAGCCGCAACTCTGTCCGGTGACATCGAATACATTCGATACCGCTTCGCGTTTGAGGTCAAGATCGACGAGAAGGCACTTTAGCCCGGCATTGCTGAGTTCCACGGCGATATTGACCGGGACCGTTACAGGCAGTGATGCGATATTGTCACTTGCGATCAGTATCGTCTGTTCTTTATCAAATGACGGACCTTGAATTATTTGTGTCAGGGTACTTATGCTTTCGGTGCTTTCCAGGTCACGTTTGTTCCAGGTTAGGAATTTGCTCATGTCATCTTCTGTGTGCCAGTTTGTGTCCTGAGCGTCTGCATAGTTATTTGTGCCGGGTGTTATCGCATCATCATCGATGTCGATGCGAATTACTTCTGCGATGGGTTGGCTGTCAGTATTATGTTGAGCTATCGATGAGCTTACTTTTCTTCTTTGTGAAGGTTCAGGTTTGTGTGTTTGGTGAATTGTTTTTGCGGACTCAAAATATTCCACACTTATCCTGGACATTGAGGCAGTGCTTAATAGTGATAAAGCTGAAAGTAACGAAGTCGCTATTGCCAGTTGGCAGACCATTATCAGTACCGAGTCGGCGGGGAAATTGCCGGTTGCCGATACTATGATAACTCCAGCAGTGCCGGACACAAAGGCTAAAATCGTCAGAATAATTTCGCAAAAAGTAAACCTTGAGCAGGCATTGATCCTGGCAAAGAACGAACCTGTCGCGGAGGCTTCTTCTTCGAGCTTATCGGCGGCGTCCTGATCAATGACATTAGTTCTCAGGGCAGTTTCTACGAACATCTGTTTGACTTTGAGAATTTTAGTGAAATATTCAGCGATCAGTTTGCTGATATTCCTGATGCGATGCATTGTAAGGCCGGTAAGGATAAGTATGAGGGCACCGGCAGCAATTGCCGAAAGCAGGGCACTGGTAAGCAGGGGTGAAGATAAAATCTGTGTGATGTGACCTGCTGACGAACCGGTTAGTACGATCCTGACCAATACGATGCTTGTAAATACCCTCACGACAGAAGCGGCCATTGTCATGCAGGCAAAACCTTTCAGGTCGGCGGGCTTAACATTTGAAAAAGAGATCGCTGCAATTGCTACAGCAACGAACACGCTAAAGGTCAGCATTATATCAGCCAAAATGGCCGATGCGGGTACAAGCAGTGCGAGGATGATCGTGACGGCACCGGCGGTAAACAGCGAATTGCTGTTAAGTCCATATTCAGTTGTATTTTCTGTTTCGTTCAATTTATCGAGCCAATTTATTTTCTGTGTTTGAGCCTGTATATCATAGCCAAAACTTCGGCTACGGCAATATAAAGATCCTGCGGGATTGTCATTCCAATCTTGACTGTCGCATAAAGACTTCTTGCCAGCGAGGGCCGACGAATGATCGGTACGCCGTAAGCCCTTGCGATCTCCCTGATCTTCGCTGAGGTGTTGTCGGCACCTTTGGCAACGACTACCGGTGAGTCCATGGTCTTGGGGTCGTACTTCAGGGCAACGGCGACATGGGTCGGGTTGACCAGTATCATGGTCGCTGTCGGGACCTCCTGCATCATTCTTTTCCTGGTCATCTCCATTGCGATGCGGCGCATTCTGGACTTGACCTCAGGCGATCCGTCAGTATCTTTCATTTCCTGTTTGACTTCCTGCCGGGTCATTTTGAGTTGATCGAGCTGTTTGAGTTTCTGGTAGACAACATCAACCGCTGCGATCACAAGCAGGGCGAGGCTGATCCTGATACCTATCCCAAGAAGTATTTTTCCTATCATCGTCATAAGCTGCGAAGGGTATGCCCAGCAAAGTGTGGTCAACTCATCGAGTCTGCTGCTGATATAGAACCAGACTATCATCGAGACGATAACGATCTTTGCTACCGAGAGAATGAGTTTGACTACAGATCGAAAATCGAACAGCTTTGCGAAACCCTTGGAAGGGCTGATCGCATCGAGTTTCAATGAAATTGCTTTTGGGGAAAAGTTTATGCCGCTTACTGTGATACAGGCGAAAACAGATGCGACCATCATCGCAGCCAGGACAGGGAGCATTGCCAGAATAGATTGAGCCATCCTTTCACCGAAGAACGTCGTAAAGCTGTTTGTGTCAACAAAACAGCCTGTATTGCACGATAAGCTGTTTTTGATCTCGCCGGTTGACCACTTAACCAGGTCGGGGGCGGCTACTGCCATTGCGATCGCAAGGGCAGCTATCGTTAAAGCAGCGGGAAACTCCTCGCTTTGCGCAACCTGACCTTCTTCGCTTGCTTTCTGCAGGCGACGAGGTGTTGGTTGTTCGGTTTTTTCTGCTGCTGGTTTTTCGGGCATTTTATTTCAAAGTGTTATAAAGGAAGAATTTTAACCATAAGCTCGGCAAATTCCGATACGAAACCATTTATGATCGGCAGGAACAGGGTTACCATTATCAGTCCAACGCCTGCCCTGATCGGCATACTGATAAACAGAATATTCATTTCGGGCACTATCCTTGAAAGTATCGCAAGCAGTGCCAGTACAACAAGAAATACGGCAAGTATTGGTCCGGAAAGGCGAAGCGCGGCGACGAACATTTCCGAGCCGCTTTTTATAACTGCTTCGGCGAGGATCGCCGGGTCCGCAAATGCGCCGGCAGGCAGTATTTCGTAACTCTTGTTAATCAGCAGCAAAAAAGCATGATGGCCGTTTGCCGCAAGGAAAAGGATTATAAAGATCATCTCAAGCAGACTGCTAAGCGGTTGACTGCTGGTGCCGGTCAGCGGGTCGAGAATTTCGGACATGGTTAAACCGATCTGCTGTTCGATAATGTATGCAGCAACTTTTACGGCCTGGAAAAGGATGCCAATCGTAATTCCAAGAGCCGCACCGAAAACGGCTTCATTTATCAGCATCAGCGCTGCCTTTAGTTCGCTGATCTGCCCGTCGGGAGTGAAAACAGGCGATGTCATGCAAATAAAAATACTGACAATTATCACCATTGCGGATTTTATCCTGACAGGGATCGCAGGCCATCCGAACACCGGCAGTATCATAAAGAACGCCGATATGCGAGTCAGAACAAGCACAAAGGTTAACAGCTTTTCTATCATATAATCCATTTTATTGCCCGATGGTCTGTATATAGCCGAATATCTCAGTGGTGAACTTAACCAGCACCTGCAGTGACCATCCGCTGAACATGATCGCGACGATACCTGCTGCAAGAAGCTTTGGAACTATCGAAAGTGTCATGTCGCGGATCGATGTTACGGCCTGAACCAGTGTTACGATCACGCCGACGACGATACAGGTTATTAGGATCGGCGCGCACAACAGCATGGTCGTTTCAAGTGTGTGCCTGCCGAGATATAAAGCAAAACCGCTGTCCATATTATTATCCTGTTAAATTGAAACCCATACAAAGACTCTTTGCCAGCAGTGCCCAACCGTCTACGAGAATGAATAATATCAGCTTGAAGGGAAGTGAAATCATCGCAGGGGGCAGCATCATCATGCCTGCACTTAGAAGTATGTTTGCCGTAACAAGGTCAATCAGCAAAAACGGGATGAATAAAAGGCATCCGATCTCAAATGCTGTTCTGAATTCACTGATTATAAAGGCCGGCACGACGATATGCAGTCCTATGTCGAGCGGTTCTTCGGGCATTATTGCGTTGGCCATTTCCATGAACAGTCCAAGGTCTGTTTCCCTGCATTGGGCAAGCATAAAGCCCTTTAACGCCCGACTCGAATCGGTCCAGGCCTGGTCGAATCCGATCTGTTCGGCGAGGTACGGCTTTATGGCGGTTTCGTTAATTTTTGCGAATGTTGGTGCCATAGTGTACATGGTCAAAAAAAGCGACAGGCCTATTATGGCAATTGTCGGCGGAATGTTCTGTGTCGTAAGCGCCCTTCGTACAAAGCTGAGCACTATCACGATACGCGTAAATGACGTCATCATCACCATCAAACTCGGAAGTATCGCCAGGCCTGCGAAGATGATGACCATTTTGACCGGGGTGGACCAGTCTTTGTTGGAATCATGCTCGTTTGCCGCTTTGTCAACGACTTTCAGCAGATCGCCCATACTCGGGACGTTGCCGACGGCAGGGGGGGGCGTGGTCCCTTCGCCTAATGCAGTCGAAAAAGTTGCCAGCAGCGTAATCAGTAGTATGGCGACAGGTAGGCGTTTAGTCATTTTGACCCTCGCTTATTACTGGATCAGATAGTGATTCAGTTGTTAGTTCGCACAGTTTGACGATGTTGTCAGCGCTGCTTGCGAGCAGTATTTTTTTGCCCTGTATCTCTATCAGGTGCAGGGAACGCCTTTGGCCAAGTGAAACATTTTCGAGAATATGAATACTTTTGCCGGTCGACTTGGCGAGCCTTGGTGCCAGTTTTCTGGTAATGAAGATCGCCGCGGTGCCAAAGACGGCGACAAAAAGTATGGCCTTGATCGTGTTGATCAGCATCTGGTAATTCGAGCTGTTTTGGCTTGGCAGGGGCTTGTTTACAGGCGGTTTGCCGGTGTCATCGGGCTGGTCGGCTAGGACGACAGTGGACGATATTGCCAGCAAAAGCAATGCGAATATGGCTATTTTTGTATTGGATGAGATCATTTGCACACCGATTATAGAATTATTTATAATACAGTGTGCAAATCGTGTGCCTGAAAGGTGAAATGGCCGATAATTGCCCATAAAATGCGGTTTTTGGCGCACATAGGAGCGCATAGCAAAACAGTAATGTCGAAATATCTTACATTACTTTCGCAAATATATAGCGGCGGACGGCTTAATGTCCCTTATTATCTTACCAACTGCTGTTTGCGTTATTTTCCTTTATTGCTGATATCCAAATATGCGAATCATCTTTGCGTTTTTCTTTTCCAAACCATGAACTGTCCGCTCCGAGCGAATATATGTTGACCGCTTGGTTGGTGATCTTGGTTTTCAGGTATTTTGCTGTGTTATCAGCCCTTTTTGAGGCGGTTACCATGTCGGTCCGCTGATCGTCCTGCAATCCAACTATGTAAAGGCTGATGTTTTGGCCGGTTCTGAAATCCTGGGCTAGCACGTCCAGATATGCTTTGGCATTTTGCGGCAGTTCAGTAGTATCGGGGGCAAAGATTATTGAGGTTACGATAGTGTGATTGCTGTAATCTTTCTTGTTCTTAGATTCGTTTTTGAGGAATTCACTGAGTTTTTTGATCGAACGTTGAAGCTGCTGCTGCTCAGGGTCAATCGTTCTGGTGTCCAGTTTGGGGTCCTCCTGTTCAATTTTATATCTGGGCCTGTCGTAATCCAACTGGCTGCTGACTTTGGGGCCAATAACCAGGCCAAGTCCCATTGTTTCAATCGCTCTGACGAAGGAAGCCTTGCCGGCTTTGAAGAGTTCAAAGTCCTTCTGCTCATTTGC
Organism: Anaerohalosphaeraceae bacterium; assembly: GCA_030641315.1. GTDB lineage: Bacteria > Planctomycetota > Phycisphaerae > Sedimentisphaerales > Anaerohalosphaeraceae > DAOWHR01. The sequence goes on from DAOWHR010000392.1 coordinate 5,741, forward strand.
CAGGCTAAGCAGCATAAGGAAGAATGTCAGCAGCAGTGTGACCATGTCCGAAAAGGTCACAATGTATGCGGGTACTTTAACTTTTTCTTCTGGTTTTCTAATTTTCATGATTACTGGAAGATACTCTGGTTAAGGACCGCGATCTCTATCGCTCTGGCGTTTTTGGCGGCATTATTTTTAGGATAAATTCCTGTTGTTGAGATACATATCTTATCTTTCTTAATACTTTTTCTTGTCAGGTAATTTGATACGGCTTGTGCCCTGGCAATTCCGAGAGAGTCGCTGTTGCCGCTGTATTCGCAGATCATAATTCGGTTTGGCGATTTTTTCAGGACTTTTGCCAGCTCATTAAGGTTTTTTATCCCTGCCGCCGATATGACAGTTCCATTGCCGTAGAAAAAAGTTTGTGAAGTGAACATGAATATCTTGTGATGGTCGAATTCGATCGGGTCCAATTCTTCCAGGCTGTTATCCTGTTCTCCTTTTGTGTCCGTTGGTTTTTCGGCACCGGTTTTGGGTTTTTGGAAGTGTTCTATCTGGTCTCGTTCTATTACCGCTTCTTCTACCACTCGTGCCGTACTGACGGATGAAAAGGCCGCTGAAAGTGATTCTCTGGGCTGGTCAAAGGCTTTATCATCGAAAGTTGAGAAGGATAACAGCAATACAAAAAACGTAAGCAGCAGCGTCATGCAGTCGCTGAATGTTACCATCCAGTCCGGCGCGCCGTCCGGACTATCTTCCTGAATGTTTTTGTATTTTGCCATTATACCTGTGCTTTTACATCCTGTCTGTGTTTGCCCGATACGAATACGTGCATCTTTGTCTTGATCGCTGTCGGGTTTTCGCCATTTGATATTGCGCAGATTCCTTCGATCATCATTTCTTTGGCGGTTACTTCCGCCTGGGAGTAGATTCCGAGCTTTCCTGCCAGCGGTATGAATATCAGATTTGCCGAGAACGCACCGTAAAAAGTTGTCAAAAGAGCAGTAGCCATGCCCTGGCCGATCGAACTTGGGTCCGACATATCGCAGAGCATCTGAACCAGTCCGATCAGAGTTCCGATCATACCGAAGGCCGGAGCGGCAGCGCCCATGAATTCGAGAATCTTTTTGCCCGTCCCGTGTCTTTCCTGGAGGTACTGAATTTCCATTTCCATGATGTCCCTGATAGCATCGGGCTTGCTGCCGTCAACGAGCATTTGCAGTCCTTTTGAGAAAAACTTATCTTCGACAGAGCTGATCCTCTGTTCGAGTGCCAATGCCCCGTCACGTTTGCTGATAGCGGCGAAATCGACCATTTGCTGTACGATAGTATTTGCAGTGGGCAATTTTGAAAACAGGGTCTTCTTCATGATCGAAAAGATACTGAATACCTGCGAAAGTGAAAAATGTATAAGTGTTGCGCAAAGCATTCCCCCCATCGTTATCCCGAGCGACGGTATGTTAATAAATACTTTCAGGCCGCCGGAGCCTGTTGCGATGGCTCCGATTATAAGTGCTGCCCCGAAAAGTACTCCCATTATTGTTGCGATATCCATAATTCAATGCCGTTATTAATTTACTTTTGATATTAGTTTAAGGCTCTGTGTAAACATTGCCGCCAGTCTCTCTTCTTTGTTTGCCATCTCGGCAAGAAGTTCCCCTTTGGTTCGTTCGCCCATGAAGTACAAGATTTTGACCGCATCTTCCATGTTTTCTACATCGAGAACTGTCTCACTGCCTGGTTTTCTACAGATACTGATAAGTATTTTGCTTGCAGCGGCAGGGTCCATTTTGTCATAGGTTGCCGCTATCCTGACAAGGTTCTTTGATTCTTCTTCGCCAATCTTTATCCTTGATTTTTCCAGCTTGTCCTGATCTGACTTTATCTTCGCTACTGTGTCTGTCAGTTTAAGCCGAAGTGCGTTGAGTTCCTCGATGTCGGCCAGAATTTGGGTTCTGGTAGCATTCAATCGGTCTTCTTCCGTCTTAAGATCTTTGAGTTTTGTATTGTATTCGTTGCCTTTTTCACGCAGATCGAAGATAAGGCTCTTCATTTCACGTTCTGCCATGGTCAGTTTTGCAGGTTTCTGCAGACTGCCTATCGCAGGTGTTGTTTCTAAGTCACTGGAGGCATGCGGCTCAGCAGCGATGTTTGCGGATTCAGCAACTGCCGGTTCTTTGCTTTTAGTAAGCCATCCTACAGCAAATGTTCCGCCAAAACTCAACAGCCCGGCAACAATGATTATAAGCACCATCTTTTTCACTTTATTTGTCTCCCTGATCTATATCGCAGTTCCTGCGATAGCTTTTGTAAAACGCCTGTTGTAATTTTCGTCCAGCTCACTTTGTTCTATTTTATTCTGTTCGATCAAAAACTGTTCGTAGTTTTTTTGCCTTAGTTTCTCCAGTCTTTCTACAAATGACTTTGCTTCGATAATTTCTTGTATTTTTTGTATTTTCTGCTGCTCCAGGGCGGAGATACTGTTTTTGATTATCTGTATGTCATTATCATCGGCCTGGCTGCTGTTTATAAATATCTGCTGATGCTGAAATCGTTCTTTTGGGTTCTGGCAATTGATCCTGTCCATTAACCTTTTGAGGCTGTCCTGTTTGTCGAGCAGCTGTTTACGCGTCATTTCAAGTTTTTGAGCAATATCTGCGGCCTCGGAGCGTTTTAACTGCTCATCCTTTCGTTTAATTTCCAAAATGCGGTCAAGCCGCCACTTAAATATTGTCATTTATCTTTTTCAATTCCGGTCATTTGCGTTAATATATTTGTCCCAGACCTGAGTGATCTCCATCATCTGCATTTGCGTCTGCCCGAATTCTGTTCGCTGTCCGGCAGGCTGAACCAGGAACTGCCTGATCGCGTCTATCAGTGCGACCGAAGCATCTATCCGCCGATTGCTGCCCGAAGCGAATGCGCCTATATTTATCAGGTCCTCGGCATCGGTGTATGTCGCGTAAATCTCCCTTAGTTTTCTTGCTGACAGAAGGTGTTCGCTGCTTACGACAGAAGGCATCAGCCTGCTTACGCTTTTGAGAATATCAACGGCTGGGAAGTGTCCCCGGTCGGCGAGCTGTCTTGACAGGACGATATGTCCGTCGAGCAGACTTCTTGCGCTGTCGGCTACCGGGTCGTTGAGGTCGTCACTTTCTGCCAGTACGGTCAGTATGCCGGTGATGCTTCCGAGAGAACCGCATCCGAGCCTTTCGATGAATCTGGGCATCATCGCGAAGACACTTGGGCAATATCCCTTTGAAGCGGGGGGTTCACCTGCCGCAAGGCCAATCTCACGCTGTGCCTGGGCAAATCTGGTCAGGGAGTCCATCATAAACAGAACATCCTTTCCCATGTCACGAAAATACTCAGCGATGGTTGCGGCTACGAAGGCGGCCTTTACACGCTGGATCGCCGGTGAATCCGAGGTTGCCACGATGACAACGCTTCTGGAAAGACCCTCGGGGCCTAGATTTTCCTCAATGAATTCTCGAACCTCTCTGCCTCTTTCACCGATTAGAGCTACGACATTGACATCGGCTTCTGTAGAGTTTGCGATGTCGCCCAGAAGAACGCTTTTGCCTACACCGCTGCCTGCGAATATCCCGACACGCTGCCCTTTGCCGAGTGCAAGCACGCTATCTATTGCCCTTATCCCGAGCGGAAGCGGCTGTGATATTTTTTTTCTGTCCATCGGTGGTATGGACTGTGAGTCAAGTCTGCGATTGTCCGCTCCCTCAAGCGGCCCCTTGTTGTCGATAGGTTCGCCAAGTCCGTTGAGTACTCTGCCAAGTATCTTTTGGCCGAGGGAAATGTATCTCGGAGCGAATTTCGCTGTTACCGCATCGCCCGGTGAAATGCCGTCAATATGCTCGAGCGGCAGCAGGAGCAGGTTTTTGTTCTGGAAACCGATGACCTCAGCCAGGGCTTTTTTATTGCTGCGAAGATGTATGCTGCACAGTTCGCCAAGCCCCAATAACGGTCCGTTGGATTCGACAACAAGCCCTGAAACCCTGACGACAGCGCCGTGGCCCTGGGAAAGTTTCGCGCCGTTCAATGCGGCGTGGAACTTCTCGAAGTCTATTGTGTATGGCCCGGTTTCAGCTTGCATAAATTTATTGAGCTTTCTTCAGAAGTTCTTCGATGTGCTCGAGCTTCTGGTCTATCATCGATCTTACTTTTCCTGTCGATCCGATTATTTCGCATTCGGCTTTTCCGACATTAACATCAGCAACCAATGTGTGATCGGCCAGTGGGTGCTGTTGGTCTTCGTCAATTATCTGACCCAGCGTTTCCAGGTCAGAAGGATTCAAGTGTATCTCAATATCATTGCGGATATGCATTTCACCGAGCGTCTGCTTGATTATTTCTTCGATCCTGTAATCGTTCCTTTCGACTTTTGCTGCCAGTACTTTCCTTGCTATCTCAACGCTCAACTTTGCTATCTCTTCGTTGTGTCCGTTGATGAAATTTTCAAACGCATGAGTCATTTTATTATTGATTTTTTCCAGCACATCGCAAAGTTCGGCTAGCTTTTGTTGTTTTACGTCAAGGGCTTGCTGTGCGGCGACCATATCCTTATCGGAATTTGCTGCGATCATGCCGTCTTCGTTGACAACCGAAACGCATCTAATTGGTTTTGTTAATCGAACATTTATCATAATATGCCTTATTGCTCAATAAACGCCAGATCGCCCTTTTCGTTTAACGCAGCCAGACTGGCGACGACGGCATCTCTCGCAGTTTGAATGTCCTGCGGCTTTGGCATTGACATAAGTTCGATCTCTTCATCTATGGTTGCCGAAGCACGTTCCGAAATATTTGCCCTTATCTTGTTTGCGATGTTCGAATCTGCTTCATACAAAGCAAGTGCCAGTTTGCTGCTGTCCACTTCCCGCAGCGCAACCTGCAGAGACATGTCCGCGACGATGGGTATATCCTCCCAGATCACCATCTGCTTTAAGATGTTCTGTGCCATTTCATTATCAGTCTTGCCGATCGACGCTATCAAGCCGTCTGCGATCTCTTTGCTGAGGTTTCGCAGAACAACTGCTGTTTTGCGGACCGGGTTGACTGTCTGTGCGGAATTAACACTTTCCGAAGGGAGCGCATTGACCCGTTTCAGCACCATCTGAGCGACTCGGTGTTTTATCTGCGGCGAAACTGCCTGCTCTACGGCCATCCGGCTTACAATTTGAAGTCTTTTCTGGTCACTTAAGAGGCTTAGAACTTTTGGGCTATGTTTTTCGGACAGCTCAGCCAGTACTATCGCGCCTGCCTGTGGATGTTCGTTCTCAAGCACCGTTGCGATAGTTTGCGGATTGCCGGATCGTATCGGAATGAAGGGGTCTTTCTTATGCAGCAGATCCTTGATCTGTCCCTGAATTTGCTGAGCTTTTTCTTTGCCTACGGAATTATTGAGCATTTCATTGAGAAAATCATTCGGTTTATAGTTGTCGCCATGAAGAGAAGAATTAAATTCCTGTATGAGATTCAGTTTCGTATCGATACCTCCCAAACCGCATGCTTCGAGATAAGCGACTTCCACGGTGAGGTCCTTGATGACTGTCGGATCGACACCTTTAAGAAATTCCGCTGCTGTTGCAACATCGAGGCTCGCAAGAAGAAGAGCAGCCTTTTGTTTGCCTGTAAAAGCCGTCATTTATTCTCCGTTCTGGTTGACCCAACTATTGAACAATTGTTTAGCTCTGTCCGGATTGCTCTGCATAGCGTTTGCGATCTGCTGCCTTAGCACAAACATCTGCTCTGTCTGGCCTGTGCCCTGGGGAAGCATTCCCATCTGTCCGTTGGCACCTGCGATCTGATTTGCATTGACCGAAGCCAGTTCTGTTGCTGACGTTTTAGTGCCTTTTGAGAAAATCTTCAGCACAATCAAGGCACAAACTGCCATAAGTCCGAGCGAACCCTGTTTGGCTATCGCCATGTAAAGCTGCCAGTTGGGTCCTTCGTCTACGACTTCTTCGGCCTGGACAGGTCTGTTGAATTTTGTATCGACTACCTTTAAAGCATCTGTTTCTTTCAGTCCCAGCGAATTGCGTATCACTTCTTCGACATCTGAAATCGCCATGACAGGGCCAGTCTGTGTTGTTGTTTGTGTCTCTGATCTGTCGGCAGCGGCTTGATCGTAAGAAGACAGATCGACGAAAGCAGCGACGGTAAGCGAAACGATTCTGCCGGGCAGTTCGGTTTTCTGTTCGATCGTTTTGCCGACAAGGTATTCTGTCAGCGTTGTCTGGTCGGTTTTTTCGTTGCCTAACGGTTGCTGGTTATCGCCCGAAGATGAGGCAGTGTTTTCTTTCTCGACGGTCTTTGATATTTCTTCTTTAGTCGGCACCTTTCCAGCGGAGTCATATTTTTCTGTTACAACACTCGAACTGGTCATGTCGATCACCGCGCTTACTCTTACGCTTGCTCTGCCCGGTCCGAGTACGCTTGCGAGCATCTGCTCAACTTTTGCAGAGAGATTCTGTTCTACTCTTTCTTTGTAATCGTGCATCGAACCTGAACCTGTGCCAAACACCTGATCGCTGCTGCCGCTAAGAAGCCTGCCCTTGCTGTCGACAACTGTGATGTTTTCGGCTTTTAAAGATTGGACACTGCCTGCGACAAGATGGCTGATCGCGGCGATATTGGTCATTGACATGCCGAATCCGGAGCGCAACTTCAATATCACAGATGCGCTGGTGTCGGAATCGTCAGGCCTCAGGAAGGATTGTTTTGTGCTTACGATATGCACTCTTGCATATTCGACGCCTTCTATCATTTGGATACTCTTTGCCAACTCTTCCTGCAAAGCACGCTTGAGGTTGACATTTTGAACAATAGGACTGACGCCTATCTTTTCATTGTCAAAGATGCTGTATCCCTTTTGAGAATCCTGAGGCAGGCCTTCTTTTGCCAGAGACAGTCGAAGTTCGGCTATCCTTTCGAGCGGAACATAAACGCTTGTACCGCCTGCTTTTAATTTGTATGCTATGCCCTGTTCGGAAACCTTTTCGACGATCATGCCGGCTTCTGAGGCTGTGAGATTTGAGTACAGCAATCCCAGGTCCGGGTTCTGTGCCCATTGAGTTACAAACACCGCCGCGGCGATAAAGGTCATAGTAACCGCGGCGAGCATCGCTCTCTGAACGATCCCGATCTTTTGCCAAACCGCGTTAATCTTATTTATTAGGTCCATAGTTCTTTATCGATTCGGATAGTATCGTCAATTATAACGGCATGTTCATGGTTTGTTTGTATGCTTCGATCATTTTGTTTCTTACTCCGACGAGCAGTTTGAAACTCATATCCGCCTTGGTTGCTTCAGCGACAACGGCGGTTATATCATTGTTTTTGCCCGTCAGAAGATCTTTTATGGCGGTATCGGCAGTTGACTGCTGTTCGTTTACACTGTCGAGATATTTTTCGGCAACCTTCATCGCGTCCGAAAATTTTGAGTTTTGTGCTTCGCTTTTTTGGCCGGAACCTACTTTGTTGCTGTTAAGCTGTCCCTGTGCGATCGAGTTTATATTTGCGACATTCGCGTTAAAATTCACCATTTGGTCCATCCTTTAATTACCTGAGCAACTCAAGTGTTGTTTCAACCATTTTTTGATAACGTTTCAATACCGCGGTATTGGCCTGGTAAGAACGTGATGCCAGGTTCAGGTTCATCATTTCGATTGGAAGATTTACATTGGGCATCGAAAGATAGCCCTGCTCGTCAGCCATCGGGTTGCCGGGATCGAATATTCGCTGGAACTCGCTGTTGTCTTCGGCAATTTTGGCTATTTCAACCGGGGTAATTCCTTCCTGCTTGACCTTAAAAACGGCTTCAAGTCTTCTATAAGGCTGACCGTTGCCCGCATCGGTTGTACGTGCATTGGCCACATTTGAAGAAATCGTCTCAATATTCTTCATGTGTGACTTGAGGCCGCTGATGGCTATGTCAATTGGTCCGAATCCTTTTATGTCCATTTTTTTGTACTCCACAATCCCGCTACCTTATATTAATAGCCTGATCTATCTGGCCATATTTTTTCTGAAGCAGCCTTATATAAGTTGTGTATTTCAGGTTGTTCTCAACCATCTTACCGATCTCATCTTCAAGTCTTACATCATTGCCGTTTGGTTTAACCGGTGAATTTTCAGGACTAAAAAGCTCAGGATTGATCCTGTTCGCTTTGGAGCTGTCTCCTGAATGCAGTGCTTTGCCAAGTAAATCTTCAAATTTTACTCTGATGGTTTTATAGCCAGGTGTATCGAGGTTGGCAACATTGCTGGCAATGGACATCTGGCGAAGCTGCTCTGCCCTCATTCCAGCCTGAAGCAATCCGGTTATGTTATCTGTCTGGCTCATTAATTCTTCCGCTTAATCTAAACACAATTCACGCGAAGTACTCCATTGCAATATCCATGCCAGTTTGGAGTGATTCGCCTTTATAGGCCTGAATTTGAGTAATTAGGGGCTGTTTACGTTATAAATTCAGGATTTGCGGGTTGAATCGACAAATAATTCGTCAGGTTTATGAACAACCGTGTTAAAGTAATCGACAGTCATCGGGTGCAGGGACTTCGGGATAGAAGGCAAGTGAATGTGGGAGTATGTGGGTCGTTAATATTTCTTGTAGTGGTCGAATGATATGTATCTGGAAAATAATTCCTGGTTTTTAGGCAGTAATTTCTGTATTTGTAACGGTTTATCATTGTCGGCGAAAAAATATACATGGTATTAGATTGTAAGGTCTTTAGTGGTGGTAGGTTACGCATTGGATGTTCTAAAGGGGCGCCTGCTGGTACAGTATTTGCTACGTTAATTAGATATGACTATTTCTGCCGCAAATTTTAGTACTGACCAAGTTGCAAATCCTGCTTTGGCTGGAGCAGCAACCCATAATGGTAATTCTGGTCTTGTTGATATGATGTTTGCGGCTAATTCTGGTCTTGTAAATGTGTCGGTCACACCTGAGCAGACAGAATCAGAAACCGGCGGTGAAACGGTTAGTTTCTTTGATCTGCTGGCCGGTAAACTTGCTGCCAATGGTAAAAAAACGAACGATACAGCTTCGATAATTCCGGTTGCCATTGCCCAATTGCTCGTTGATCCAGCCATTACTGATGAGATTAGTCCCGAAACAGGAAACAGCATTGCTTGCGATGGTACGATTGATACTGAACTTGCAGCAGTTGAGCCGTCCTTAAAACAACAGAATACACTTGTGCCGCCAGTGGTAACCTCAGTTCCAATACCCACACAAACCGAACAAACATCGTTGTTTCCAACAGCGGCTTTAAGCGTACCAGAGCCTTTGACCAAAGATTCATTAACGATGGTCATACAACCGGTGAACAGGGAATTGAATGGCAGTGATATTGCCGACCAATTCAAAAATAATTCTGATGGACCGGTCATCAACGAGAAGTTTATGGCCAATCCACCTCAATTGTCCGATAAAATCATAGATGATGCAACACAGTCGACGGATATTGCCGCAGATGCGAAAGTTAAACAGGCTCTCGTGTCAAACACTAACCAAGGTACGAACCAGAGTATCGATTTATCGGATAAGAGCGGACAGGCAGAGGTACAGACCGCAATAGAAGCATCTGCCGATACGGCAAAAGAACCTTACGCTCAATTCTCAAACAACTTTCAGTCAGCGATTCGGCAAGATAATCAAATCGGCACCGCTGCGAATTCTACAGTCGCTGCTTTGGAAGATTTTAATAAACTCAATGTTAAAGCAGATCAATCAACCCAGGTTATTGAAGAAGGGCCAACTGCTGGAATATTCACTGAAGATTCATTTGCCGGATTCGGCCAGCTTGTTGAAAACATCAATCCAAACCAATCAGCTTCGCTAAAACAGGTGGAAATGCCCGCTTCGGCAGTTGCGTTCAAGCAGATCACCGACTCAATTTGCTCTTCGGTTATCACAGACGATAAACAGATAACCATCAGGCTTAATCCTCAGGAACTTGGTGAGATAAGAATATCTTTCAAGTCTGAACAGGATCAGGTTACAGGTGTCATAGAAGTGTCAAAGCCCGAGTTGAAGCAGATGATACAGTCCATGCTTCCGGGCCTGCTTAATGACATTCAGAATTCCGGTGTCAATGTAAAAAAAATGACTGTTTCTGACGATCTCTTCCAGCAGCAGTTTGCAGGCGACAGCCATCAGCCCTCGGATAGGCAGGGCGAACAGACTGAACATGATTCTTATGCCTCTCAATACACTGCAACGGTGTCTGGGCAGGAAGTGATGTCATTACAGTATTTGTCAAATGCTCTGGGCACAAATCAGGTGTATTCGGAAAACGGGATCAATGTACTTATCTGATCAAATTATTGCCGTTGTCTGAATCCATTTTATTTCTTTCACTTTTTTATTTTTTTTAATTCAACTGATACCAAGGCATATCGCTGTATCGATGCTATTATAGGCCCATGTTAATCTGCGCAAAATTCACACTTAAGTATTCAATCCTTCAATCGATAATTTTAATTGTCAAGAGGTCATTATCACATGCTTGTGGCATGAGTGGAAGGAATGGACAGGTGCTTGACGGGCGAAAAATATTTGGTTTAAGGAGTTAGATATGTTATCAATTAATAGTAACCTTATGGCTAACAACGCAGCAAGACAGCTTGGTAAGAACTACAATGCACTTTCCACATCGGTTGAAAGACTTTCTTCAGGTCTCCGAATCAATAGTGCGAAAGATGATGCAGCCGGTCTGGCTGTTCGTGAACTGATGAGAGCTGATATTGCTGTTCTCCAGCAGGGTTCGCGTAACGCCGCAGACGGCATCAGCATGCTTCAGACAATGGAAGGTGCTTTGGCGGTAGTTGATGATGCACTTATCCGTATGAAGGAACTTGCAGAACAGGCAGCTACAGGTTCATATTCAGACGATCAGCGTACGATCATGAATGCTGAGTTTGCTGAAATGGCCTCTGAGATTGACCGAATTGTAGGAGCAACTGACTTTAATGACATTCAAATGCTCAACACTGCGGCAACAACAGTGGCGATCCATGTCGGTTCGACTACGACTATCGACGTAAGTTCTGTCGATATGACCGCGGCAACTCTTGGTGTTGATGCAGTCGGTGCTACAATCGATACTGCTGCAAACGCTGCTCTTGCTCTTGCTACTCTTGATACCGCTATTGAAACAAAAGACACCGCTCGTGCGACATTCGGTTACAAGATGAACCGTCTTGAAAGCACCATCGCAGTTGTCGATATTCAGGCCGAAAACCTGATGGCTGCTGAAAGCCGTATTTCTGATGTCGATGTTGCCACAGAAATGGCAAACATGACTAAGAGTCAGGTACTTGCCCAGGCAGGTATCTCGATGCTTTCTCAGGCTAACACATTGCCTCAGATGGCATTGCAGCTTCTCAGGTAGTCTGACAAGAGACTGAAGATTTATCAAATATTATTACTGGCAGATGGTGATAAGAAGTAACCATCTGCCAGTATTTCAAATACCTCCTAAGATAGTGGAGGTTAGGTGCAAAATGGATTTTGAAACGGGGTGTAAATATGAGTATGCTTGCCGCTTATAAAGAAAATACAGTCACTACTCAGAGCGGAGAGAGGCTTGTTGTCATGTTGTACGATGGCGCTGTAAGGTTTCTTAAAATTGCTCAACAAGCCATAACTGACAATGATTTTGAAAAAAAGAGTACTAATATTACAAAGGCTCAGGGTGTAATTAACGAATTGAATGTTTCGCTCGATATGGAAACAGGCGGTGAGATAGCAGGAAATTTGAGAAGTCTGTATCTGTTTATGAACCGACATCTCAATCAAGCCAACCTCACATGTGACGGCCAGAAGGTTCAAGACGTTATTAACTTACTTGAAGATCTTAACCAGAGTTGGAAGGCTATCGCGAAGTAACCACACACGTTACTTTTTTAATCTTTTTTCCATAACTTTACTATGAAATATCTACACCAAATATGTTCAATAAGAAAACAAACAAACTGAGAGTACTTGTTGTTGATGATGTTACAGATTATGTTGAGATGGTCAAGGGCAGACTTGAATGTTTTGGCTATAAAGTTGAGACAGCAACAAACGGTCAGGAAGGTCTTGAAAAAGCAACCTCGATGATACCTGATCTTATACTGTTAGATGTAAATATGCCTCTGATGAACGGCCATGAAATGCTGGAGCATATCAGAATGAACCAATCTCTTGACAACACCAGCGTTATTATGGTTACAAATTTATCCGAGGCGCATGATATCGCTACCGCTTCGGTCCATGGGATTTCTGACTACATCGTTAAGCCGTTCAATATAGTAGAGTTGATCGATAAGGTCAGATTCGCTCTTGAAAGTAAGGTCCTGAATTAATTATCGTAAGTTCATTGTAAAATGAAGGGGCATGCTATGCTCAAGGCAAAAGATATTTTAAATTTTGGCGTAAGAACCGTTCAGAGTGACACACCTGTATATCAGGCTATCGCAACTATGGCTTCAAAGAGACTTAACAGCTTGCCTGTCGTAGATGCCGACATGCGGCTGGTGGGTGTCATATCCGAAAAAGATGTTTTGGAATTGCTCTACAACTTCAGGGAAGGAAACGTTGGGGATTTCATGAGCGATGATCCGGTCAGTTTCTTACTGGACGATAGTGTGGAAGATATATGCCGGTGCTTTGCAAATAGGAATTTCAGTAAAGTTGCGATTTTAGATAATGGCAAGGTTGTAAGTGTCATTAGCAGAACAGATGTTATCAATGCCAATAAGGGCAGATTCCAACCGAAGAATATGACGAAAGATGCGATTTGCAATGATCCTGTTTTCACAGCGAAAGATGCAATGGCTTTTGGTCTCTATACGGTAAGACGGGAAACACCAATCTACGAAGCGGTTGAGATCATCTTGAAAAGGGGCATAACAGGTCTGCCGGTAGTAGACGATTACATGAATCTGGTTGGTGTCGTTACAGAAAAGGATATTCTGGGACTGATCGACAATTCACAGATCAATGCTGAACGTGTTGAAGATATTATGTCAGAAGATGTTTTTACTTTTGACTGTAGAGAGAATTTGTTCGATATTTGTGATTGCCTGATGAATAATAATTTCCGAAGGGTGATGATATTGGACCATGGCAAACTTGCAGGTATTATCAGCAGAACAGATATCATATCTTTTATTATCAAGAACAAAACCGCAATCCTCAAAAACAGGATGGTAGCGTCTCAAACAAACTAATGTCTGACTATCAAACCTTTTGAAGCCGTGGCGAAGTGGCAAGGCCTGCTGGAATTAAGGAAAAGGCCGCTTTGTGGTGATTTGACGTGTAACTTTGCCTGAATTATTGGCAAAACGCGATTACATATAAAAAAGTTAACAAAGGCAGTATGGGAAACAGGGAATTGAGCCGTCTGTTCCGGGCAGCCGTTGGATTCAACGGTTGGATTCAAGAAATATTGTGCAACAGACTCATGAGAAGTCTCAAATGAAGAATGCCCAGCCAATTTCATACTCACTAAGTCCCTGAGCAAACCAGTTAGAAAGTGCAGTGGATCTCAAATCACGAAATTTGCCCTTCTTCTTAACACCTGCTCTTTTTTAAATTAGTCCCTACTGCTTATAAAAATTATGGTTCTCATCCAATAAAGTTGATAAAAAGTGAATAAATATAAGTTGACATTATACTGCCTTTCGTAAGATAAGATTCTTTTGCACAAGAACTTGTAACACGAAAGGAGTTGCACAATGTCCCAACTTCAATGTTCAACTTTTGGTATGAAGCGTATGTGATCAGGGCGGTTAAAGGCAGTTTGCCTGCTACAATGTGTACGGCCAGCATTGAATTGAGCGGGTCAATTTCCACTACGCTCCCTTTGATCTGATTTCTGGCGCTGCTGTCAAATGGGCCTGACGAAAGCAGTATCTCTTCCGGTTTGATCCAGATATGAGATGTCGAAACGTCAGCAGAAGGCCGATAAATATTCTGTTCAAATATTTTGCACATATCTTCCCTGATTGGTCTTGCCCCCGAAAATTAGTCCATAGTTTGTGAGAGATTTCCTGTGAATTTGGTAAATACTAACCGTTTTGTGGTCGAAACAACTCTGCGAACCCGGCAGAGAAGTTTTTCTGCCTTCACCTTTCTTTCACCGTCCG